>JAGRMU010000504.1:163-1150 GCA_020441165.1 Sedimentitalea sp. | reverse complement strand
GCGCTGACCGCGACAGGGATCAACGATGCGTCCGGACAGCCCAGCGCCTCCGCAGCCAAGGCTGCGGCGAAATCGTTGGTCTGACCGCGACAGGGATCAACGATGCCTCCGGACAGACCAATGCCTCCGCCGCCAAGGCCGCGGCGAAATCGCGGTTTGAGAGCACCAAGCAGAGGTTCTTCAACCACCTGCTTCTGGGCATGAAGGCCCCGACGGTTATCCGCGCCATCGAAGAAGATCTAAAGGGCGGATTTGCCTGCGTCATCCAGGTGGTCTCCACCGGCGAGAGCCTTCTGAAACGGCGTCTGGACGCGATGGACCCCGAAGACGAGCTGGTCGAAGGTGCCTTGACGCCGCGCGACCTCGTGCTTGGGTACCTGGAACAGGCCTTCCCGATCCATGCCCAGAAGCTCGTCGAGATCGACGGCAATGTCGTCGCCGAACCGCTGCGGGATGCGAACGGCGCCCTCGTCGTGTCGCGCGAGGCGTTGGCCCTGCGCGATGCGGCGATGATGGAGTTGATGGCCCTCGCACCGATCCCTGCGGCGCTCGATCAGATCCTCTGGGCCTTCGGAGACGAGGCCGTGGCCGAGGTGACGGGGCGAGGGGTCCGCCCGCTGAAATCCCGGGATGGGGCGCTCATCATCGAAAAGCGGTCGGCTTCCAGCAATTCCTCGGAAACCCGCGCCTTCATGGACGGAGAGAAGGACGTTCTCATCTTCTCGGACGCCGGAGGGACGGGACGCTCCTATCATGCGGCTAGATGCGCGAAGAACCAGAAGCGGCGGCGGCACTATCTGCTGGAGCCCGGCTGGCGGGCAGACGCGGCGATCCAGGGACTCGGGCGCACGCATCGCTCGGCCCAGGTCAGCGCCCCCTTCTTCCGGGTCTGCACCTCCGACGTTCACGGCGAAAAGCGCTTCACCTCCACGATCGCCCGGCGGCTCGATCAGCTCGGCGCGCTCACCAAGGGCCAGCGCGAGACCG
>JAGRMU010000504.1:0-149 GCA_020441165.1 Sedimentitalea sp. | reverse complement strand
GAGGAGGACAATCTCGAAAGCCCGATCGCCCGGGCGGCGCTGCGCGGCTACTACGCGGATCTCGCGGCCGGGCGCGCCGGGGCGATGAGTTATGAGAGCTTTGCCGACTGGACTGCGCTTCGGCTCAGCGCGCCGGCTTTTGCGAGGTC
>JAGRMU010000104.1:1899-4050 GCA_020441165.1 Sedimentitalea sp. | reverse complement strand
CCAATTTCGAGATCCTCACCGAGGAGGCGCTGGAAATCATCGAAACCAATGCCGAGACGGTGCTGGCCGAGATCGGGGTCAACTTCGTCAACAACCCCGGCGCGCTCGAGCTGTGGCGCGAGGCCGGGGCCGAGATCGACGGCGAGCGGGTGCGCATTCCGCGCGGGCTGGCGCGCAAGCTTTGCTCCACGGCGCCGGCGCGGATCACCCAGCACGCCCGCAACCCCGAGCGGACGGTCGAGATCGGCGGCAAGACTCTGGTCTGCGCGCCGGTCTACGGCCCGCCCTTCGTGCGCGATGCCGCCGGCGGCCGGCGGTATGCGACGATGGCCGATTTCGAGAAGTTCGTGAAGCTGGGCTACATGTCCAAGTGGCTGCACCATTCCGGCGGCACCGTCTGCGAGCCCACCGACGTGCCGGTGAACAAGCGCCATCTGGACATGCTTTTGGCGCACATGACGCTCAGCGACAAGCCGTTCATGGGATCGGTCACCGATCCCTCTCGCGCCCAGGATTCGGTCGAGATGTGCGGGATCCTCTTCGGCGAGGAGTTCGTGCAGAACAACACGGTGATGACCTCGCTGATCAACGTCAACTCGCCGCTGACCTTCGACGACGTGATGATGGGATCGCTCGAGGTCTATGCCCGCAACAACCAGGCCTGCATCCTGTCACCCTTCATCGTCGGCGGCGCGATGGCGCCGGTCTCGGTGGTGGGCACGCTCACCCAGGTTCTGGCCGAGGTGCTGGCCGGCATCGCCTATTCGCAGCTGGTCCGGCCCGGCGCGCCGATGATCTTCGGTGCCTTCGTCACCTCGATCGACATGAACAGCGGCGCGCCCACATTCGGCACACCCGAGGCGAGCCAGATCCTCTATGGCGCCGGCCAGCTGGCGCGGCGCATGGGGCTGCCGTTCCGCTCGGGCGGCGGGCTCTGCGCCTCCAAGCTGCCCGATGCCCAGGCGGCCTACGAGACCGCGCACACCCACAACGCCGCGTTGCTGGGCGGCGTGAACTTCATGCTGCACGCCTGCGGATGGCTGGAGGGCGGGCTGGTCTCAAGCTTCGAGAAATTCGTGATGGATGCCGATCAGCTGGGCATCCTGCACCGTCTGGCGGCGGGCATTCCGGTGGACGAAAACGCCCAGGCCATGGATGCGATCGCCGAGGTGGGGCCGGGCGGTCACTATCTGGGCTGCGCCCATACCCAGGCCAACTTCAAGTCGGCCTTCTGGCGCACCGAGCTCTTCGACTACAAGCCCTTCGAGACCTGGGACGAGGAGGGCGCCCGCGACACCCAGGCGCTGGCCGCGCTGCGGGTCGAACATCTGCTGGCCAGTTACCAGCAGCCGGCGCTCGATCCCGAGATCGCCGGGCGGCTGGCAGCCTATGTCGCCGAGAAGAAGGCGTCGATGCCCGACGCGTTCATGTAACCGGCACGAGGCGCATGGCGCGCAGCAGCTGCGCCTCGCCCATCATCGCGATCAGGATGTCCAGGTGGCGGGTCAGCGAATAGCCGGCCTCGTCGCCGCTCCGCTGTTCGTTCATCTCCCGCTCGATCTCCATCAGCCGCAGCAGCGCCGCCGCCGGGCGGGGCAGCGCACCATAACCCAGCAGGCGCTGCAGATGCCGCTCGCGGCGATACTCCTGCGCGCCGATGCGGGCGGCACGGATCAGCAGGCGGGGGCGGCGCAGCGTGTTGAGCATGCTCAGGATGTCTTGCATGGGTCTGTCCCTTTTCAGCGTTTCTTTGGGACACTAAAACACAACCTAAGCGGGTGTTGCGAAAACTTCGTTAGCACCGTTCGGACCTTTCACCAGCGTTTATCTTTTAGAAACAATGATGAAGAACCCAGCGCGCGTTAACCAACAGGTAACCAAATCGCCTATAGGTTGTGGACAAGTGCTGGGGTAACTGGTCGGGCTTTTTTCGCTGACAGGAAACGCTGACGAATGGACACGCAATCCGTTTTCCATTTTCCCGGATGGGTGCCGGAAGGCGCCCGGCGCTATCTGGCGCATACGGAAAACGGCAAGTCCATTCGAGAGCTGGCGCGCGACGCGGGGTGTCATGCCTCGACCGTCCTGCGCCAGATCCGGCGCATGGAAACGCGGCGCGACGATCCGCTCGTCGATGCCGCGCTGGCGAAA
>JAGRMU010000104.1:1586-1788 GCA_020441165.1 Sedimentitalea sp. | reverse complement strand
CCCGATGCACGAACGCTGAACCGCGAGGGGATGCGCATCCTGCGCCGGCTCTGCGAATCCGGGGCGGTCCTGGCCGTCGCCGAGGACATGGACAAGGCCGTGGTGGTGCGCGATTCCGAGGGCGGGGCGGGCACCCGCACCGCGGTGGTGGACAGCGCGATTGCCCAGGCGATGGCGCTGAAGGACTGGATCTCCTGCTCGG
>JAGRMU010000104.1:0-1504 GCA_020441165.1 Sedimentitalea sp. | reverse complement strand
GCCGAGACCGAACTGGGCTTCGCCGAGGCGCAGACCCCGTTCGGCGCGCAGCATGGCGACTGGGCGGAGAAGTCGATTCCCGACCCCGAGGACGACCGCCCGCGGCGGGTGCGCTACAACATGGCGGAAAGCCCGCTGGCGGCGCTCGCGCGGCGCAAGGATCGCGACGGGCAGGCCTTTCTCGACGACGATCTGGTGCGTGCCGGCGAGCGTCTGCGCGAGGATTTCGAACTGGCGCAGATGGGGCCGCGGGTGGCACAGAACTGGGACCGGTTCCTGACCGGGGGCGGCCGCGGCAGCTTTTCGCCCGACAGCGGCGTTGGCAACGGCCCCACAGACGCGCGCAACCGTGTCGCGCGGGCACTGGTCGATCTCGGCCCGGGGCTCAGCGACGTGGCGCTGCGCTGCTGCTGTTATCTGGAGGGGCTGGAGCTGGCCGAAAAGCGTATGGGCTGGTCGGCCCGCTCCGGCAAGATCGTGCTGCGCATCGCCTTGCAGCGACTCAAGCGCCACTATGAGGACGCGTCGGAGTCGAGCCGCATGATCGGCTGACCCGGACAGGGAGGCGCCTCTCTCCAGATCTGGACCGGCCCCGAACAGGGCCGGTTTTTTNNTTTTTTTGTTCGCGACGCCTCGGGTCTGGATCGAGGCAGTGACCAGCAAACTCTGCGATGCCCCGGCGTTTCGCTGCTCGATCGCACGCGGCGCGCATGGGTTCGGTGGCCGGTATCGCCGGCGTGTCGGCGCTACGGAGGCTTCTCGACGCGCGCCTCTCCGCGCTCGGGCCGGGCGATCAGTCGTAGCCGGTCATCTCCAGATAACCGCGCCCGGCATGGCTTCCGGTGACCCGGACAGGCCCTTCCCAGTAGGGGAAGGAGGTCGCCATCCAGCTTTGCGGGTTCAGCGCGGCGATCTCGACATCGAGGCCCTTGTCCGGCAATTCCAGCCGCCAGCGCACCGGGACCCGGCGCCCGGCGACCTCGGTCCAGTCCTGCGGCGTCGCGGTCAGGGCACCATCGGGCAGGGTCTCGGCGCGGCCGTCCGGCGCGATCCAGGTCGCCGCGGTGAACGGCTCTCCTGCGCCGCGCAGCTGAAAGCCCATCATCCGCGCCCCGCTGTCGAAGCTGAGCGAGAACCAGTCCCAGCCCTCCTGGTCGGGCGAGAGCGGCTGCGAGGACCATTCCCGGTCCAGCCACCCCTGGCCGGTGACCGCCACCGGCCCGGTGGGCAGGTGCAGCGTGCCGGAGACGGTATAGCCCGGCTGGGAATAGTAATGGCTCGCCTGGCCGTCCCGCGATTTGACCGAATACCCGTCGGTGCCGTGCAGCACGAGGGGCGTTTCGGCCTCGAGCGCGAGGTCATAGGCAAAGCTCCGACCCCGCGCGGTCAGGGCGAGGGACGCGATACCGCCCTCCGGCGGGCCGGCCATCTCCCAATCGTCGATCCAGGCGAGGACGGGCGCGGCGGTGACGCCGGCCTGGCCGATCCCGCCGCGCGCCAGGCG
>JAGRMU010000503.1:917-2167 GCA_020441165.1 Sedimentitalea sp. | reverse complement strand
CCGGTTGTTGAGATAGCCATTCATGCAGAGATGCTGCGCACTTCCGCCGAATTTGTGTCGTCCGTGCGCGAATTCTATTCGCGACAGATAAACAGGCCCCTTGAAGCGGACTTTCAGTTCAGGCCGGGCTTCCGAACCAGAGTCTATAGGCTTTCGGGAAAGGAGCAGGCCCATCAAATCGTCACGGGTCTGAGTCTTGTCGCGAGACGAGGCCTCGACACTCATAACGACCTTGGCAATGGGGATCTCTTTCCCGTTCCGGCCAAACAGATGAATTGCCGGAAAACGATATTTCTGAATGCTGCCGGAATCAAAGAACAGGCTGATCCTGCCAAGCTGGCCATCTACCTTCAGGGACTTGCGCAAAGGCGGTCGCCATCCGAAGGCGCCAAACCCCGGGAGAAGATCGTAGCCAAGCTTGACGAGTTCCTGATCAGGCACGGTTTCTCCTATCGATAGGCTTGTCGCGAAATGGCGAAGACAAGTGTTCCGCCATCATTTGGTGGCCGCGATCATGCTTTCTCGGATGCTGCTGCTGCAAACGCCAGGTGTACGCTCAAAGTATACGACTTCGCACTGTTCCTTGAGGAAGTCGAACTTTCCGGTCCAGTCACTGCCCATGGCGAAGACATCGACGTGATAAAGCTGGATATCGGTGGTTTTCTGTTCCCAGCTGTTTTCGGGAATGACCAGGTCGACGTAGCGCAAGGACTCCAGATCATACTTGCGGTCTTTATAGCTGAACATCGCCTGCTTGCCCTTGAGCGCGTTGAACTCGTCAGTCGAAAGCGCAACGATCAGATAGTCTCCCAAAGATTTTGCGCGGCGCAGCAGCCGGATATGGCCATGGTGCAGCGTGTCGAAGGTTCCATAGGTAATGACTCGGCGCATCGGTTGAGCTCCTGTTTGACCGACGGCAAGAACTGTCGTTCTTGCCCTCCGGAATGACAAGCGGTCGGGATGACCTGCTTTGGTCTTTCATTCACCCGCGACACCATCCGTCATGACCTGCCCCGAGGATCCCTCGTTCATGACGAGAATCTGCGGGTTTGATACCGGTCGGTTCGGGACGGGGCAAGCGCGCCGGGCGCGATGCCTTCGTTTCGGACATGGCTGGACGCGCCTGGACGCCCTGCCCCGGATCGCCGTCAGGGTTGTGGATGCCTGCCGTCAGTAATAGTCGTATTCGTTGCCGTAGACGCCGTTGGTATAGCGGCACTTGTTCAGCACGATCCCCATCACGTTGGTCA
>JAGRMU010000503.1:249-850 GCA_020441165.1 Sedimentitalea sp. | reverse complement strand
CGCAATCGACATTGTGCAGGAAGCCGAAATTGTCGTCGCTGGCCATCAGGGGCGGCATGTCGAACAGCATCACGTCCGGCGCATAGGTGGCCTCGATCTCGTCCAGAACCTCCTTGGTGCGNNNNGGGTTCTGCAGGATTTCCGAGGGGGTGTGCACCTTGCTGCCGTTGTTGAAGCCGAAGGCGACGTTGGACCCATAGCGCAGGGCGTGGTCGGCGAAGCTGGCCTGGCCCTCCAGCACCTCGGCCATGCCGCGGGTGCTGCTTTGCCCGAGCAGCCTGGTCAGGCCGGCGCGGCGCAGGTCGAGATCGAACACGAGGCTGCGCAGGTTGCGCTGGCGCGACAGGCTGAAGGCCAGGTTGGCGGCGGCGGTGGACTTGCCGCAGCTGCTGTGCGGCGAGACCAGCGCCACCCGGCGCCAGCCATGCTGCTTGGCCTGCTGCAGCATCTTGGTGCGCAGCATGTCATAGGGGGCGCTCTCCTGCCCGCCCTCGTAGGCGATGACGCGGTTGCGGTGCAGCCGGTCCTGCGTGAGCCGGATCTCGGCCAGCGCGTCCCAGCGCGCCTGGAGCTCCGGATCCGCCTCGGGCCGCGCCTCGGG
>JAGRMU010000503.1:0-242 GCA_020441165.1 Sedimentitalea sp. | reverse complement strand
GGCCGGGGCGCGCCGAGACGGGCTTGCGGGAGGTCTTGCCCCGCTGGGCGCGGGCCTTCTCGATCGCGGTCTGCAGCCGTTCCATTCAGCGCGCCCCTGTTTGCGATATCGGTTGTGCCATGCTCACCAGCGCACCCCCATCCGGTTCATCACCTTGTCGGCGAGCAGGTCGAGCGGCAGGTAATAGGTGTGCACCGCGAAGACCGCCGCCGGGATGCCGACGAGGATCACCAGGATCAGCA
>JAGRMU010000103.1 GCA_020441165.1 Sedimentitalea sp. | reverse complement strand
TACGTGCTGATCGGCCGCGCAGAGGCCACCGCCGCGCGGCCCTTCGCGCAGCTTCAGGCCGATCTGCGCCACGCCCTGCGCCGGATCCACGCGGACCGATGACGCCACTTGCGCATCTCCTCGCGCTGCCGGTGCGCGCCTACCGCCTGGTCTTCTCGCCCTGGGTCGGTTTCAACTGCCGCTACCAGCCCACCTGCAGCGCCTATGCGCTGGAGGCGCTGGAGCGTCACGGCGCCCTGAAGGGCGGCTGGCTGGCCGCCCGCCGCATCGGGCGCTGCCATCCCTGGGGCGGCAGCGGCTATGATCCTGTGCCGCCGCGGGGCGGGGACTGATCGCGTGCTGCTCGTCACCCGGCACGGCGTCCTGTTGCAATTCCCACCAATCCCGGGTCCTATCCGGCAATCCAACCGACGCTTCTGTGCACCCCGCCCCGACCGGAGCCGCCCATGTCCCTCGATCTCTGGCTGACCTTCGTGGCGGCGTCGACCGCGCTGCTGCTAATCCCCGGTCCCACCGTCCTGCTGGTGCTCAGCTATGCGCTGTCGAAAGGGCGCAGCGTCGCCCTCGCCTCGGCCGCCGGCGTCGCCCTGGGCGATCTGGTCGCGATGAGCCTGTCGCTGGCCGGGCTCGGGGCGCTGGTGCTGGCCTCGGCGACGCTGTTCGCGGCGCTGAAATGGATCGGCGCCGCCTACCTGGTCTGGCTCGGCGTGAAACTCCTGCGCAGCGCGCCATCCTCCGGGCTGCGCGCCGTTGCGGCGCGGCGCGAGGTCACCCCGCGCGGCGTCTTCGCCCATGCCGCGGCGGTGACCGCGCTCAACCCCAAATCCATCGCCTTCTTCATCGCCTTCGTGCCGCAATTCCTGCGCCCGGAGGCCCCGCTGCTGGGGCAATTCGCGATCCTGATCGCCACCTTCGTCTCCCTCGCGGCGCTCAACGCGCTGGCCTATGCGCTGCTGGCCGACCGGCTGCGCCGCACCATCGGCCGGCCCCGCGTGATCACCGGGCTGACCCGCACCGGCGGGCTGGCCCTGATCGGCATGGGGGTCGCCACCGCGATCCTGCGCCGCCCCACCGCCTGAACGCCCCTTTCCCAGAGCCTCGCCATGCCCCCCACCACCACCGTCCGCGACTATATCCGCACCATCGTCGATTTCCCGCACGAGGGGATCCTTTTTCGGGACGTGACCACGCTCTTCGCCGATGCGCGCGGGTTCCGGATGGCCATCGACCAGATGCTGCACCCCTATGCCGGGATGCAGATCGACAAGGTGGTCGGGCTGGAGGCGCGCGGCTTCATCCTCGGCGGCGCCATCGCGCACCAGCTCTCGGTCGGCTTCGTGCCGGTGCGCAAGAAGGGCAAGCTGCCGGGCACGGTGATCTCCGAGGATTACACGCTGGAATACGGCGAGGCGGTGGTCGAGATCCATGACGACGCGATCCAGCCCGGCGAGAAGATCCTGCTGGTGGACGACCTGCTGGCCACCGGCGGCACCGCTGCCGCGGGCATACGCCTGATCGAGCGGCTGGGCGGCGAGATCGTCAGCTGCGCCTTCATCATCGACCTTCCCGATCTCGGTGGGCGCAAGGTGCTGGAAGGGCTCGGCATGGACGTGCATGCGCTCTGCGCTTTCGAGGGGGCATAGCGCGGCGCGCGCGGCTCACAGGAAGCTCTGCGGATCGATATCGACGCTCAGCCGCAGATCGCCCTTCAGCCGCACGGGCGCGAGCCAGCGGGCCAGCGCCTCCTGCAGCGGCGCGCCCTTGACGGCCTTGACCAGCAGCCGCACCCGGTGGCGGCCTCGGATGCGGGCGATCGGCGCCGGGGCCGGCCCGTAGACCTGCGCCCCGATGGCGCGCAGCGGCGCGTCGTTGCGCGCGAGCGCATTGCCCAGGTCGAAGACCGGCGCCACCTCGGGGCCGCTGAGGATGATCCCCGCCATCCGGCCATAGGGCGGCACCCCGGCCGCCTGCCGCTCGGCGGCCTCGGCGCGCCAGAAGCCCTCCTCGTCGCCCGCGAGGATCGCACGGATCACGGCATGCTCGGGCTGGTAGGTCTGCAAGAGCGCCATGCCCGGCTTGTCGGCGCGCCCGGCGCGCCCGGCGACCTGCCGCATCAGCTGGAAGGTGCGCTCGGCGGCGCGCAGGTCCGAGCCCTGCAGCCCGAGATCGGCGTCGATCACCCCCACCAGGGTCAGCAGCGGGAAGTTGTGCCCCTTGGCGACCAGCTGGGTGCCGATGATGATGTCGGCGCCGCCCGACGCGATGGCCTCGATCCCCTCCTTGAGCGCCCTTGCGCTGGAGAAGAGGTCCGAGCTCAGCGTGGCGATCCGCGCCTCGGGGAAGAGCGCCAGCGCCTCCTCGGCCAGGCGCTCGACACCGGGGCCGACCGGGGCCAGCCGGCCTTCTGCCCCGCAGGACGGGCAGGCTTCGGGCATGGGCACGGTCTCGCCGCACTGATGGCACATCAGGCGCTTGAGGAACCGGTGCTCGACCATGCGCGCGTCGCATTGCGCGCAGCCGATCTGCTGGCCGCAGGCCCGGCACAGCGTCACCGGGGCATAGCCGCGCCGGTTCAGGAACAGCATCGCCTGCTCGCCGCGCGCAAGCCGCTCCCGGACCGCCGCCTTCAGCGTCGGCGACACCCAGGTGCCCGCCTGCATGGTCTCGGCGCGCATGTCGATGGCGCGCATCTGCGGCAGCACCGCCGCCCCGAACCGCGCCGGCAGGGTCAGCCGGTCGTACTTGCCGGCCTCGGCATTGGCCCAGCTTTCGAGACTCGGCGTGGCGCTGGCCAGGATCACCCGCGCACCGCAGATCGCCGCGCGCAGCACCGCCATGTCGCGCGCGTTGTAAAGGACGCCATCCTCCTGCTTGTAGGAGGTGTCGTGCTCCTCGTCGACGACGATCAGCCCCAGGTCGCGGAAGGGCAGGAAGAGGGCCGAGCGCGCCCCGACCACCAGCGGCGCCTGCCCCTGCCCGGCCATCTTCCAGATCCGTCGCCGCTCGGTCAGGGTCACGCCCGAATGCCACTCTGCGGGGCGGGCGCCGAACCGCGCCTCAACGCGGGTCAGGAACTCGGCGGTCAGCGCGATCTCGGGCAGCAGCACCAGCGCCTGCCGGCCCTGCCGCAGGCATTCGGCGACCGCCTCGAGATAGACCTCGGTCTTGCCCGACCCCGTCACCCCCTTCAGCAAGGTGGTGCCATAAACGCCGGAGCGCAGCGCCGAGCGCAGGGCCTCGGCCGCAACCGCCTGGTCGGCGTTCAGGGCCTTGCCGGGCAGGTCCGGGTCGAGGGGGGGCAGCGGCAGATCGCGGGGGGTGTCCTCCTCGATCACCGCGCCATGGGGGATGAGCCCCTTGACCACCGAGGGCGTCACCCCGGCCATCTCGGCCAGTTCCTTCAGCGTGAAGGCCAGCCCGCCATAGTCGGTCAGCGCCGCGATCACCCGCCGCCGCGCATCGGTCATCCGGTCGGGCACCCCGTCCCCCAGCCGGTAGACCTTGCGCATCGAGGGTGGATCGCCCAGCCCCGGCGCGCGGGTCGCCAGACGCAGCATCGCCGCCAGCGGGGTCAGCGTGTAGTCGGCGGCGCGGGTCAGGAAGGCCTGCATCTCCGCGCGCATCGGGGCGGCGTCCAGCACCCGGATCACCGGGCGGATGCGCGAGCGGTCGACATCCCCCGTGCCCGGCCCCCAGACCACGCCCAGAACCTTGCGCGGGCCCAGCGGCACCTCGACGAAGGCGCCCTGCCAGCAGCCGCCCTCGGGCGCCGCGTAGTCCAGCGGCCGGTCCAGCGGCTGGGTGGTCAGAACCGCGACCAGATCGCCCTCGTCGAAATGTTCCGGACCGCGCACGCATGGCCTTTCGCTGGGGGTTTCGGCAGGTTCCCGCATGAGGTAAAGCCAAGCGTGACCGAGGCCAACCCACCAAAGGACGCATGCCGATGAAATTCTTCGTAGACACCGCCGAGATCGACGCGATCGCCGAGTTGAACGATCTGGGCATGGTCGACGGGGTGACCACCAACCCCTCGCTGATCCTGAAATCGGGCCGCGACATCCTCGAGGTGACCCGCGAGATCTGCGACCTGGTCGATGGTCCGGTCTCGGCCGAGGTCGTGGCCACCGAGGCCGAGGCGATGATCGCCGAGGGCCGCCGCCTGGCCGGGATCGCGGACAACATCGCGGTCAAGGTGCCGCTGACCTGGGACGGGTTGAAGGCCTGCAAGGTCCTCTCGGGCGAGGGGCAGATGGTCAACGTGACGCTCTGCTTCTCGGTCAACCAGGCGCTGCTGGCGGCCAAGGCGGGCGCCACCTTCATCTCGCCCTTCATCGGCCGGCTCGACGACATCAACCTCGACGGCATGGAACTGATCGCCGACATCCGCACCGTCTATGACAATTACGGCTTCGAGACCGAGATCCTCGCCGCCTCGATCCGCAGCGTGAACCATGTCGCCGAGGCCGCCCGCATCGGCGCCGACGTGATGACCGCGCCGCCGGCGGTGATCAAGGCGCTGGCCAATCACCCGCTGACCGACAAGGGGCTCGAGGCCTTCCTGGCGGACTGGGCCAAGACCGGCCAGAAGATCCTCTAAAGCCGCCCACCCGCGCGCAGCAAAGGTCACAGTCTCAGGAAAATTCGCCCGGCCCCCGGATTTTTTCGGCCGCGGGCCGCGCGCCCCATGGTAAGGCCAAGAAAAAACCATGAGGCAGGAATGAGCACCAATCCCAAACTGGAAGACACCGTGCGCGCGGCGATCATCGCCACGCCCGACGCGATTCTCGACGATCACGACGTGATGCGCGCCCTGGTCGCGGCCAACGAGCGGGCGATGGGCGAGAACATCGTCGATCTGCGCGGCATCGCGATGGACCGGCTGGAGAGCCGGCTGGACCGTCTCGAGGATACCCATCGCAGCGTCATCGCCGCCGCCTACGAGAACCTCGCCGGCACCAACCAGGTGCATCGCGCGATCCTGCGCCTGCTGGAGGCGGCCAGCTTCGAGATGTTCCTGGCCGATCTCGGCAATGCCGTGGCCGACATCCTGCGGGTGGACGCGGTGGCCCTCTTGCTGGAGACCGCCGAAGCCGGCGCCGGCTCGGCGCGTCTCGGGGTGCTAGGAATGGTCGCACCAGGCGAGATCGACGGATACCTGACCGGCGCCCGCGGCGGGCCGGCGCGGCAGGTCACGCTGCGCGAGGTGCGCGACGGCAACCCGGCGATCTTCGGCGCCATCGCCGGCAACATCCGCTCAGAGGCTTGCCTCAAGCTCGACCTCGGCGCCGAACGCCTTCCCGGGCTGCTGATCCTGGGGTCGGAAGATCCGCGCCATTTCACCCCGCAGCAGGGCACCGAGCTTCTGGCCTTTTTCACCGGCGTCTTCGAGAGGTCGATGCGCCGCTGGCTGACGTGAGCCTGATCTCGCCGGCCTGTCGCGACGCCCTCCAGCACTGGCTGGAGGGGCAACGGGCGCTGAACGGGGCCGCCGAGAACACCATCACCGCCTATCGCGGCGATGTCGCCGAGTTCCTGTCCTTCATGACCCTGCACCACGGCAGCCCGCAGGGCCTGGGCGCGCTGGAGCGGATCGGCGTGGCGGACATGCGCGCCTGGATGGCGCAGGCGCGCGCCGGCGGGATCGGCTCGCGATCGCTGGCGCGCAAGCTGTCGGCGGTCAAGAGCTTCTACCGCTGGCTGGCCGCGCGCGAGGGGTTCGAGCCGACGGCGGTGCTCTCGGCCCGCGCCCCGAAATTCCAGAAGAAACTGCCGCGCCCGCTCGCCGAGGAGGCCGCCCGCGCGGTGATCGACACGGTCGAGCTGCAGTCGCGCGAGCCCTGGGTGGCGGCGCGCGATGCCGCCGTGGTGACGGTGCTCTATGGCTGCGGGTTGCGGATCTCCGAGGCGCTGGGGCTGACCGGCGCCGACGCGCCGCTGCCGGCGGTGCTGCGGATCATCGGCAAGGGCGACAAGGAGCGCGTCGTGCCGGTGCTGCCGGCGGCGCGCGACGCGGTGGACGCCTATCTGCGGCTCTGCCCGCATCCGCAAGAGCGCACGGCGCCGCTGTTTCGCGGGGTGCGCGGCGGCGCGCTCAACCCGCGGACCGTGCGCCTGGCGATGGAGCGGGCGCGGATGCAGCTGGGCCTGCCCGCCTCGGCCACGCCGCACGCGCTGCGCCACAGCTTCGCCACCCACCTGCTGGCGGCGGGCGGCGATCTCCGGGCGATCCAGGAACTGCTCGGCCATGCTTCGCTTTCGACCACCCAGGCCTACACGGCGGTGGATGCCGCGCGGCTGATGGAGGTCTACAACCGCACCCATCCCCGGGCCTGACCGATGCTGCGACGCGCCGTCCCGAGCCGGCGATTATCACTTTACACCCGGCGGCCGCATCCGGCATGAGGGGCAGATGACCCTGAAGATGCGCGCGATCGCCGTTCACCTGTTCACCGCCACCGGCGCGGTCTTCGCCATGCTCGCGATGCTCGCCGCCGCCGAGACCAAGTGGAGCCTGATGTTCCTGTGGCTGGTGGTGGCCTTCTTCGTCGACGGCATCGACGG
>JAGRMU010000102.1 GCA_020441165.1 Sedimentitalea sp. | reverse complement strand
AGCGGGGCGATCCGGCCGAAGCCCGCGCGGCTGTTCAGCGCGATCGCCGCGAGCGAGCCCATGAAGATGGCCGGCGTGGCATCGCCAAGGCCGATCCGCAGCGGCCCCGCCTCAATCGCGGTGATCCCGATCCGGTCGAAAAGGCCCAGGAACACGGTGAGATGCAGGGCGATCAGACCCAATAACAGTGTCGGAAGCCAGCGGCGGGGCAGGAGCAGCAGCAGGGCCGGCCAGATCAGGTAGTATTGTTCCTCCACCGACAGCGACCAGGTGGGATCGAGCAGGCCGATATGCTCGGTCAGGAAGTTGGACAGGAAGAAGATGTAATAGGGCACGAGCGCGATATCCTCACTGCGCCCGTTCAGCACGATCGCGTTGAAGGCGGCGAGGCCGACGACCAGGTAATAGGCTGGCAGAATCCGCAGGGCACGGCGCCAGTAGAAGCCGCGCAGGCTGAACCGGCCCTTGGCGGCCTCCTCGCGCAGGAGCAGGGTGGTGATCAGGAACCCGCTCAGGACAAAGAAGAAATCCACTCCGACATGGCCGCGCACGAAGAGGATGGACAGATCGGCCATCTCGAGTGAGAGCGGCGCGTGATGCCAGATCACCGCGCCGATGCAAAGGAACCGCAACCCGTCCAGACTACCGAAATGGCGGGTGGCGAGATATCGGTCATAGGATGGCATGTCAGACATTCATCCCGACAGGTTATTTCAGATAGGTTTTCAACTTGTCGTCCATTCTACGCTGCGCCCTTGCGGCAAAGGAAGAAAGACCCAGCCGGGTGCAGATCGCCACCATGAGCGAATCGAGCAACCCGAGGCGGTCGATGCGTCTGGTCCAGATTGGCCCGCAATACCTGGAGCGGAGGGCGATAGAATTGGCGTTCTGGTTCATCAAGTCGTTTCCTCCAACCAGGCCTGCACCATCAACACGCACCAGAGCTGGGCGCCCCAGTTGTAGCGGCCCGATTGGTGCTGGCGCCACATCCGATCGATCACGTGCGCATCGAAATTGCCCTCGCGGGTCAGGCGCGCAGGGTCGAGCAGGGCGGCGGCCCAGT
>JAGRMU010000502.1:1168-2078 GCA_020441165.1 Sedimentitalea sp. | reverse complement strand
ACCTGCTGGAGGACAGCCAGCAGGGAGACATCCTTTTCAAGGGCGAGCCGGTGCAGTGGCAGGGCAGCGGCATGGGGCGGCATCCGGCCGATCCCAAGCAGGTGCTGCGCATCCGCACCAATCTCAGCATGGTCTTCCAGCAGTTCAATCTCTGGGCGCACATGACCATCCTGCACAACGTGATGGAGGCGCCGGTCACGGTGCTGCGCCGCGAGCGCGACGAGGTGGAACGCGCCGCCCGCGCCTATCTCGACAAGGTGGGCATCGGCGACAAGTGCGACGCCTATCCCGCGCAACTGTCGGGCGGCCAGCAGCAGCGTGCCGCCATCGCCCGCGCGCTCTGCATGGAGCCCGAGGCGCTGCTTTTCGACGAGCCGACCAGCGCGCTCGATCCCGAGCTCGAGCAGGAGGTGGTCCGGGTCATCAAGGACCTGGCCGCCGAGGGGCGCACCATGCTGATCGTCACCCATGACATGAAACTGGCCGCCGATGTCAGCGACCACGTGGTGTTCCTGCACCAGGGGCTGATCGAGGAAGAGGGCGCGCCCGGCACCCTCTTTGGCGCGCCGAAATCCGAACGACTGCGCGGGTTCCTGTCCGCGACCCAAGCCGCGTAAACCAAGAACCAAGAGGGAGAAAACCACATGAAGACACTGATACTCGCCGCCGCCGCGCTGACGCTGAGCGCCGGCCTGGCCATGGCCCAGGACAAGACCATCCGCATGGGCACCGAGGGCGCCTACCCGCCCTACAACTTCATCAACGATTCCGGCGAGGTCGACGGGTTCGAGCGCGAGCTGGGCGACGAGCTCTGCACGCGCGCGGGCCTGACCTGCGAATGGGTCAAGAACGACTGGGATTCGATCATCCCCAACCTGGTGTCGGGCAACTACGACACGATCATGGCGGG
>JAGRMU010000502.1:617-989 GCA_020441165.1 Sedimentitalea sp. | reverse complement strand
GCCACGCTGGTCGAGTTCGCCAACCCCGAGGAGACCATCGCCGCGGTGCGCAACGGCGAGGCCGACGCGGTGCTGGCCGATCTCGACTTCCTGGTGCCGATCGTCGAGGCCTCGAACGGCGAGCTGATGTTCGTCGGCGAGCCGGTTCCGCTGGGCGGCGGCATCGGCATGGGCCTGCGCCAGAGCGATACCGAGCTGCGCGACACCTTCGACGCGGTGATCGGCGAGATGAAGGCCGACGGAACGCTCAACACCATGCTCAAGAAGTGGTTCGGCGACGACACCCAGACCTTCGAGTGACCCCGGACCGCCGGCCCGCGCCCATCGCGCGGGTCGGCCCCCCTGGCGCGCCCCCGGCCCGCCGGGGCCGAA
>JAGRMU010000502.1:0-491 GCA_020441165.1 Sedimentitalea sp. | reverse complement strand
TGGCGATCACCGCGCCGGTGGCGCTGGGGTTCGGCTTTCTGGGCGCGATGGCGGCGCGGGCGCAGATCGCGCCGCTGCGCTGGATCGGCAAGACCTACATCGCGCTGGTGCGCGGCGTGCCCGACATCGCCTATTTCCTCTTCTTCGTGATCGCGCTCGACCAGGCCTTCGAGTGGATGCGGCACAAGATGCTCTGCCCCGACTGGGACCAGCCGATTCGCCAGGGCAACGATTTCATCGTCTGCGATGCCGCCAAGCTGCCGCTGAACAACGCCGCGCAATGGGTGCATGAGACCTATGGCTTCGCGCTGGCGGTGCTGACCTTCGCCATCGTCTTCGGCGCCTTCGCCGCCAACGTGCTGTTCGGCGCGATGCGCGCGGTGCCGCATGCGCAGCTGGAAACCGCCGCCGCCTACGGGCTGAACCGCCGCCAGACCTTCTGGCGGATCATGCTGCCGCAGATGTGGGTCTATGCGCTGCCGGGCCTGTCA
>JAGRMU010000501.1 GCA_020441165.1 Sedimentitalea sp. | reverse complement strand
CGATCACGATGGTCAGCGCCTTGCGTGGCTTCGGCGGCAGCGTGTCGTAGATCGCCGACATCCGGATGTGGCGCCCGTGGCGGGCGGCATAGCTGATGCCGGCGAAGGTGATGAGGATGATCAGGATCCGGTTCAGTTCCTCGGAGAAATAGAGGCTCTCGAAGAACACCCGGCCGATGACATTGGCCACCGTGTTGGCCGCCATCAGCAGCACGCCGGCGGCCAGCATGAAGGATTCGAGCCGTGCAATGCCCAGGTCGAGAACCCCCAGAAGCCCGGGCAGCGCCGAGACATCGTCGCTCAGGCGGTCGAGGTCGGGATCGCGGGCGGTCGCCGCCGACGGGTTCGCGCTGTCTGGCTGGTGCTCGGTCAACTCGGTCGGCTCCCGCAGGCACTGGGCGTGGCGGCACGCCGCGCGCCTGCGGCGTGCTCGAGGGCTTTATTTGGTGGCGGCGTGGGCCGCTTCGAGATCGGCTTTCATCTGCTCGAGGATGGCCTTGCCGGACTCGCCGGTCATCTCGATGAACGCCGCCTCGACAGAATCGGCGGTTTCCATGAAGGGCTGGCGCTCCTCCTCGGAGAGGATGTTGATCACCATGTCCGGCTTGGCCGCCTTGATGTTCTCCAGCGACTTCTCCTGCAGACCGGCCTGGTAGCCGAGAATATGGTCGAAGGCGGCGGCGGTGGCGTTGCGCACCAGCTGCTGGTCCTCCTCCGAGAGGCCGTCGAAGAAGTCCTTGTTGGCCATCATCGCGGTGGTGAAGTTGTTGTGGCCGATGCAGGTGACGACCTCGGTGACCTCGTACATCTTGGTCGAATCGAGGAAGAACCCCGGGTTCTCCTGCCCCTGGATGATCCCGGTCTGCAGCGCGCCATAGACCTCGCCCCAGGGCAGCGGCGTCGGCGTGGCGCCGAAGGCGGCATAGCTTTCCACCAGCAGCGGGTTGGTCATCACCCGGAACTTCACGCCCTCCAGATCGGCCGGGGACATCACCGGCTCCTGGGTGGTCATGCAGACCTCGCCCTCGGGGAACATGGTCAGCAGCTCCAGCCCCTGCTCGGCGTAGAGCTTGGGGAACATCTCGTTGATCGCCTTGGAATTGCGGAAGAATTCCTGCAGCGTCGCCTCGTCCTGGGGCAGCAGATAGGG
>JAGRMU010000500.1 GCA_020441165.1 Sedimentitalea sp. | reverse complement strand
GCCTCGATCACCGCGCGGTAGCCGGCGATGTTGGCCATCGAGCTGAGCGCGTCCATCTTCTGGGCGCGGCTGATCCGCGGGACCATGTCCATGGCGATCACCGTGGCGCCGCGGGCGGCAGCCTTGTCCATCAGCTCGGCATTCGCGCCGGGATAGAAGAACGAGATCAGGGTCTGGCCCTCGCGCAGGCGCTTGACCTCGGTCTCGGTGGGCGGGCGCACCTTGGCGACGATGTCGGCGGCCTTGAAGAGCGCGGCGGCGGTCTTGACCACCTCGACGCCAGCGCCCTCGTAGGCCGCGTCCGAGAATCCGGCCGCCGCACCGGCGCCGCTCTCGATCAGGCACTCATGCCCGAGTTTCTGCAACTCGCGGGCGCTGTCCGGGGTCATCGCCACCCGTGCCTCGCCCTCGAAAACCTCCTTCGGTGTGCCGATCTTCAAGCGTCTATCCCCCTCGATGGCCCTGCCGGGCGCAAAATGGTCCGAAATACGTGGTGTTTCCTATCGCCTGACCCTGCGTTCCGCAAGCGCCGGGGCCGTTCTGCCGACGAATGTCGCGGCAATTCAGACCCAGCGCCGCACCTTGCGCTCGTATCGGGCGTAATCCGTGCGGAATTCGCGGCGCATCCGGTCTTCCTCGGGCACGACGAAGCGTTTTTCGAGAACCCACAGCAGGATCGGGACCAGCGGCAGCGACAGCACCGCATCGAAGCGCAGGATCAGCCCGGCCAGGATCAGCACGTCGCCCAGATAGATCGGGTTGCGCGTGCGGCTGTAGATGCTCGACTGGATCAGGCGCGACGGGGTCTTGTGCGGAACGACCGTGGTGCGGTGGCGGCGGAACTCGGCGAAGGCCAGCAGCATCAGCAGGATGCCGCCGCCGAGGAAGAGACCGCCCAGCAGGTCGGCCCAGGTGCCGCCGAAGCTCAGCCCCATCGGCAGACGGCTCGCCTGCAGCCAGGCGAGGGCGGCGAAGCCCGCAAGCCAGACCGGCGGCAGGTCGAGCCACTTCATCGCGGCGCCCGGCGCGGCACGAGGGTTTCGGTCGGAACTGCGGTCATGGCCAATCTCTTTCCTTTGGATCGTCGCGTCGTCGGCGCTGCCGGTCCCCGTTTCGATAGGCGCGCCAAGGGGCAAGCGCAAGGCCGGGCGGGCCCGTCCTGACCCCGCCCGCGCCATGCGCCGATGCGCGGGACCACTGGACAGCGCCCTGTCGGAGCGGATATAGAAACGCAATATGCTTCAAGTTTGAAATACCCCGCACGAGGCCCCGCGATGACCGATTTTGCCGCCACCAAGGCGATGTTCGACCTGCCCGACGGGGTGATCTATCTCGACGGCAACTCGCTCGGCCCGCTGCCGCGCAGCGTGCCCGAGCGGATCGGTGCGATGCTGCGCGACGAATGGGGCGAGATGCTGATCACCGGCTGGAACAAGGCCGGGTGGATGGCGCAGCCGATGGCGCTGGGGGACCGGATCGGGCGGCTGATCGGGGCAGAGCCCGGCCATGTGGTGATGGGCGACACCCTCTCGCTGAAGGTCTACCAGGCGCTGGCCGCCGCCCTCGACCTGCGCCCGGACCGCCGCGTTGTCCTCTCGGACAGCGGCAATTTCCCGACCGACCTCTACATGGCCGAGGGGCTGCTCAAGACGCTGGACAAGGGGCATGAACTTCGCATCGTCGCCCCCGAGGAGGTCGAGGCGGCGATCACCGACGAGGTCGCGGTGCTGATGCTGACCGAGGTGGACTACCGTACCGGGCGGCTCCACGACATGGCGGCGCTGACCCGCAAGGCCCACGCGGCCGGCGCGCTGACGGTCTGGGATCTCGCGCATTCGGCGGGCGCCCTGCCGGTCGATCTGGCCGGCGCCGGCGCGGATTTCGCCATCGGCTGCACCTACAAGTATCTCAACGGCGGCCCCGGCTCGCCGGCCTTCATCTACGTCGCGCCGCGCCACGCAGGCAAGGTGCGCCCGGCGCTCTCGGGCTGGCTGGGCCATGACGCGCCCTTCGCCTTCGATCTCGACTATCGCCCCGGCAGCGGCATCGAGCGGATGCGCGTCGGCACCCCGCCGGTGATCCAGATGACCGCGCTGGACTGCGCGCTCGACATCTGGGAGCGGGCCGATATCGCCGATGTGCGGGCGAAATCCGTCGCGCTCTGCGACCGGTTCATCGCCGGGGTCGAGGCCGCCTGCCCGATGCTGACCCTCGCCAGCCCGCGCGACGGCGCCCGGCGCGGCAGCCAGGTCTCGTTCCGCTTCGCCGATGGCTACGCCGCCATGCAGGCGCTGATCGCGCGCGGGGTGATCGGCGATTTCCGCGCCCCCGACATCATGCGCTTCGGGTTCACCCCGCTCTATATCGACGAGGCCGACGTGGACGCGGCGGTGGCGATCCTGTCGGACGTGATGACGAACGCCCTGTGGGACCGGCCGGAGTACAAGGCCCGCGCCGCCGTCACATGAGCTGGGCCCTGCGCCGGTATCGCGACGCGGATGCGCGCGCCTGCTGGGATCTCTTCCACCGCGCCATCCGGATCGGCGCCGCGGATCACTACAGCCAGGCCGAACGCGACGCCTGGTCGCCGGCGCCGCGCCGCCTGACCCGTGCGCGGCGCGCCTGGCTGTCCGAGGCGGTGACCTGGGTCGCCTGCGACGGCGAAACGCTGGCCGGGTTCATGCTGCTGGAGCGCGACGGCCATCTGGACCTGGCCTTCGTCGACCCGGACCACACCCGCCGCGGCATCGCCTCGGCGCTGCTGGCGAGGATCGAGGAAGAGGCGACCACCCTCGGCCTGACCCGCCTGCACACCGAGGCCAGCCGCGTCGCCCGCCCGTTCTTTCTGAGCCGGGGGTGGACACTGATCGGACCCGAGACGGTCCGACGCAACGGCGTCGCCCTGGAACGTTTCCGCATGACGCGCCACCTGAAGGAGGACGCATGACCGACCCCTACGATCCTGCCGCCGAGGGCGCCCAGATGTCCTTCGACGGGCGCATGTCCTATGGCGACTATTTGCAGCTCGGCAAGGTTCTGGACGCCCAGCACCCGCTGTCGGACGCCCATGACGAGATGCTGTTCATCATCCAGCACCAGACGTCGGAGCTGTGGATGCGTCTCGCGATCCACGAGATTTCGGCGGCCCGGCGGCAGCTGCAGGGCCGCGACATGCGGCCGGCCTTCAAGATGCTGGCCCGCGTCAGCCGCATCTTCGAGCAGCTCAACAACGCCTGGGACGTGCTGCGCACGATGACCCCCAGCGACTATACCGCCTTCCGCAAGGCGCTGGGGCAGAGCTCGGGCTTCCAGTCGCACCAGTACCGACAGATCGAGTTCATGCTCGGCAACCGCAACCGCGCGATGCTGCGCCCCCACGCCCACCGGCCCGAGGTAATGCGCCTGCTGAGTGACGAGCTGGCCCTGCCCTCGGTCTATGACGTGGCGCTGCGCGCGCTCGACGCCGCGATCCCGCTGCCGCCCGAGGTGCTGAGCCGCGATCCGGCCCTGCCGCACGCGGAGAGCGCCGCGGTGGCCGAGGCCTGGAGCGCAGTCTACCGCGCCCCCGAGACCCATTGGGAGCTGTACGAGCTGGCCGAGAAGCTGGTCGATCTCGAGGATTACTTCCGCCGCTGGCGCTTCAACCACGTCACCACCGTCGAGCGGGTGATCGGCTTCAAGCGCGGCACCGGCGGCACCGGCGGCGTCAGCTATCTCAAGCGGATGCTCGAGGTCGAGCTTTTCCCCGAGCTTTGGCACCTGCGCACCGATCTCTGAGGCGAAAGGGTCAGCGGGGTCTGACCAGCCCGTCGGCCCAATCGCGCATCAGCGCGCTCACGCCCGCCCAGTCGGTATATTCCCGGTCGGCTCCGGGCTCGACCTTCTGGCCCTTCTGCGCCGCGATATAGCGCATCGCCCAGGACCGGAAGAAATCGTATTGCGTGAAGCGGAAGGCGCCGGCGATGTGATGGATGGCGCCGGGGGTCCAGCCCGCGGCGGCGCAGAACTCGGTGGCGATGCGGTCCAGATCGGCGCGCTCGCCGGGCTCATTGCCGGCCGCGGCCAGCGAGACCTGCAGCAGCAGCGTCGGCAGCCGGTTCAGCGCCGCGGCATGTTCCGAGGCGAACTCGGCCAAGCCCGCCTGCAGCTTGCCCAGATGCACCGAGCCGGCCAGGATCGCCGCATCGAAGGGCGCGAGGTCCAGCGCCTCGGCATCGGCGGCGGCCAGCATCTCGACCGTGTGTCCGAGCGCGAAAAGCTGATCGGCGCAGAATCGGCAGATCTTGCGGGTCTGCCCCTCGGTCGAGGCATAGCAGATCAGGATCCTGAGGGAGGCGGCAGCGGACATGGTCCCACTTTGCCCGATTCGCCGGTCGCGCCGCATTGCGCCAGATCAACCGGTGGGCGACTACGCTGGACGGATCAGGCGCTCTTCTGCATCGGCGTGGCGCGGCGCTCGCCGGCCCAGGCCCGCACCGC
>JAGRMU010000499.1 GCA_020441165.1 Sedimentitalea sp. | reverse complement strand
TCCGCAAGCCGGTGGTCACCGAGGCCGGCGAGATCGCCGCCGCCACGGTGATGACCGCGACCCTCTCGGTGGATCACCGGGTCATCGACGGCGCCCTCGGCGCGCGGCTGCTGCAGGCGATCACCGACAACCTGGAATCCCCGCTGGCGATGCTGGCCTGAATCCGCCGCCTCGGCCGGTTCCGCGGCGCCGCGCACGCGCTGCATCAAGTCCGGACCCTGCGCAGGATCGACGACCGTCCGGGCCGTCACGACGGCCGCGGCACCGGTCCGCGCGCAAGCCGCTTGTGCCGCCCGCGGCCGCGCGCTAGGCAGCAGGCCATGAGCCAGATCGATGACAGCAAGGCCAAGCGCAACGTCGCCGTTCTGGTGGCGGCGCAGGCGTTTCTGGGCAGCCAGATCACCATGATCTTCGTGATCGGCGGGCTCGCCGGGCAGCAGCTTGCCCCCAACGCCTGCCTCGCCACATTGCCGATCTCGCTGATCGTCTTCGGCTCGATGACCACCGCCCCTTGGCTCAGCCCGCTCATGCAGCGCTTCGGGCGCCGCGCGGGCTTCGTCACCGGCGCCATCGGCGGGCTGATCGGCGCCGCGATCTGCGCCTGGGCCCTGACCCTCGAGAGCTTCTGGCTGTTCATCGCCGGCAGCTACCTCACCGGCATCTACATGTCGGCGCAGGGCTTCTATCGATTCGCCGCCGCCGACACCGCCTCGGACGCGTTCCGGCCCAAGGCGATCTCGTACGTGATGGCGGGCGGGCTGATCTCGGCAATCATCGGCCCGCAGCTGGTCGGGCTGCTGGCCGGATCCTCGCCCGATGCCACGGTGATGCGCTTCTTTCCGGTCTACCTGGTGGCGATGGGGCTGAACCTTGTCGGCATGATGCTCTTCGCCCTGCTCGACATCCCGAAACCGCCCGCCCCGACGCCCGAGTCGCCGCGCGGCCGCACGCGGTGGGAGCTGATCACCACCCCGCGCATCGCCGTCGCGGTGATCTGCGCCATGGTCTCCTACGCGCTGATGAACCTGGTGATGACCTCGACGCCGCTGGCGGTGGTCGGCTGCGGCTTCGGCGTCGCCGACGCGTCGAACGTGGTCACCGGCCATGTGCTGGCGATGTTCGCGCCCTCCTTC
>JAGRMU010000498.1:1897-4319 GCA_020441165.1 Sedimentitalea sp. | reverse complement strand
GTCCGGCTGAAGCGCAGCCGCGGCGGCAAGCCGCTGGGCGAGATCGAGGAGGGCTTCGCGGCCACCCTGACGCCGGGCGACACCTTCCTGATCGGCGGCCAGGTGGTGCGCTACGAGGGCCTGCGCGAGATGACCGTCGAGGTAACCCGAGGCGCCGGGCGCAAGCCGAAGATCGCCACCTTCATGGGCACCAAGTTCGCCACCTCGACGCAACTGAGCGCGCGTATCCTGGCGCTCTTCGCGCAGCAGAACTGGCCGCAGCTTCCGGCCCATACCGCCGACTGGCTGGCCCTGCAGGCCCGCGTCTCGCGGCTGCCGCAGGCCGGGCGGCTGCTGATCGAGAGCTTTCCCCATGACGGGCGCGAGCATGTCTGCGTCTACGGATTCGCGGGGCGCAACGCGCAGCAGACCCTCGGCCTGCTGCTGACCAAGCGGCTGGAAGAGATGGGCCTGCATCCGCTCGGTTTCGTCGCCACCGATTATGCGACGCTGATCTGGGGCATGGATCCGCTGACCGACGCCACCGGGCTGGTCGATCGCGCGGCGCTGCAGGACGGGCTGGACCGGTGGTTGGCAGGCAACGCGGTGATGAAGCGGACCTTCCGCGCCAGCGCCACCATCGCCGGGCTGATCGAACGCAACACTCCCTCGGCGCGCAAGACCGGGCGGCAGGCGACCTTTTCCTCGGACATTCTCTACGACACGCTGATGCGCTATGATCCCGCGCACCTGCTGCTGCGCATCACCCGCACCGAGGCGCTGCGCGGGCTGGTCGATTTCGGCCGGATCGAGGAGATGCTGGACAGGGTCGGCGACCGCATCGACCTGCTGCGCCTGCCGCGGCTGACGCCGCTCGCCGCGCCGCTGCTGCTCGAGGTCGGGCGGGTGCCGGTGCAGGGCGCGGCGCAGGAACGCCTGCTGGCCGAGGAAGCCGAGCGGCTGATGCAGGCGACCGCTCCGGCCGGACGGCGCGCGGCCGTGCGGGGAGCGTGAGCAGGCGCGAACCCCGGTGCGATGCGAAATTGCCCTTGCCAGGCCCGCCGGGATCGGAAAAGAACACACCATGAACAAGATCGATGTCGACCTGGCCGGCGCGCGGCTGGCGGCGCTCGGCTCGGGGGCGCTCTGGTGGCCCGACCGGGGTCTGCTGTGCGTTTCGGACCTGCACCTTGGCAAATCCGAGCGCAGCGCCCGACGCGGCGGCGCGCCGCTGCCGCCCTATGACGCCGAGGACACCCTGGCGCGGCTCGACGCGGACCTGCGCGGCACGGGCGCCCGCACGGTGATCTGCCTTGGCGACAGCTTCGACGATCTGGCCGCCGCCGAGGCCCTGCCCGAGGCGATCCGGCTCTGGCTGGCGCGGCTGCAGGCCGGGCGGCGCTGGGTCTGGATCGAGGGCAACCACGATCCGGGGCCGGTCGATCTGGGCGGCAGCTGCCTGGCAGAGCTGGACGCGCCGCCGCTGACCTTCCGGCACATGGCGCGGGTCGATGGCTGCGGAGAGGTCTCGGGTCACTATCACCCCAAGGCGCGCGTCCGGACCCGGGGCGGCGCGATTTCGCGCCCGGCCTTTCTCTGCGACGATGCCAGGATGATCCTGCCCGCCTATGGCACCTTCACCGGCGGGCTGCGCAGCAGCGACGCCGCGTTGGCCGCGCTGATGGGCCCGGGCGCGATCGCGATCCTGACCGGCGCGCGGATGCATGTCCTGCCGATGCCGCGCTGAGACGCGGCGGCGGCGTCAGATCACGCCGGCGGCTTCCAGATCGGGCCTGTACTTGCGGCTGACCGGAATCAGGTCGTCATTGACCAGCCGCAGCTGGATCCGGGCGCCCTCGCGCTCCACCGAGGCAATCGCCGCCCGGGCGACCCAGTGCGAGCGGTGCGCACAATGGCCGGTGACGCTGTCCATTTCGGCGATCGCATCGGCGAATCGCATCCGCACCACATAGCTGCCCGAGGCGGTCACCACCTCGACGTGGTGATCGCGCCCCGAGAGGCGCAGGATTGGCGGGGTGGCCTCGTCGGGCAGACGTTGCATCAGCCGCGGCTGACCGCTCCGCTCTGCCGCGGCGCCGAAATAGCCGACCTTCTCGAATCCCGGCAGCACCCGGCGCGCGACGCAGACCGCCGCCGTCACCAGCGCCACATAGAGCGCCATGGTCGCATAGCCGTCGGCCGTCAGCCCCGCCAACGGGAAGAGGCCATGGGTCAGCCCCCAGAGCACCGGCGTGAACAGCAGGGCCATCAGCCCGGCCATCGTCAGATCGGCCTGAACCGGGCGGGACCGGCCGCAGACCTGCCGCGCCAGCCCATGGCAGAGCTGCGCGATCAGGGTCGAGGTCACGATCACCATGCCCCAATAGAGCAGCCGATAGGCAAAACCTGCGGTCTGGTAGGTTCCGAAGGGACCCGCGGCGGC
>JAGRMU010000498.1:0-1822 GCA_020441165.1 Sedimentitalea sp. | reverse complement strand
CGCCAGTCTGGACATGGTTTCGATCATTCGCGCCGCACGGCCCCGCTCCTCGTTGTCACAACCATCCGAAGTCTTGCACCCTGCCTGCGGAAAATCTACGGGGCCATTGCAGTTTGTTTTCCCCTCGGAAAGAGTTGCAGCGAAGGACGTTGCGGCAGGAAGGAACGACATGGGCACCGAGGACCGGATACGGGCCAGCTTTGACCGGCAGGGCATGATGACGACGCTCGGCGCGCGCATCGAGACGGTCGGGCCGGGGTGCGTGACCATAACCGCGCCGGTCCTGCCGGGCAGCCGCCAGCAGCACGGGGTCGCCCATGCCGGGCTCACCTTTGCCATCGGCGACAGCGCCGCGGGCTATGCGGCGCTGACCCTGATGCCGGAGGACCAGGAGGTGATGACCGCCGAGATGAAGGTCAACCTGCTGGCGCCCGGCAAGGGCGAGCTGCTGCGTGCCACCGGGCGGGTGCTGAAAGCCGGGCGCCGGCTGACCGTGGTCACCGCCGAGGTCCATGCGCTGCACGCAGGTCGCGAGACGCTGATCGCGGTTCTGCAGGGCACGATGATCCCGGTCCCCGCCGCCGGCTGATCCCGATCAGGCGGTCAGCCCCTCCGGCTCCGGCAGGTCGTTGGCACGGCAGCAGGCGGTCAGCGTGTTGGCCAGCAGGCAGGCGATGGTCATCGGCCCGACCCCGCCCGGCACCGGGGTGATCGCCCCGGCCACCTCGGCGCAGCTGTCGAAATCCGCGTCGCCCACCAGGCGGGTGCCGCCCTCGGGCTTTTCGATGCGGTTGATGCCGACGTCGATCACCGTGGCGCCGGGCTTGATCCAGCTGCCCTGCACCATCTGCGGGCGTCCCACCGCGGCCACCACGATGTCGGCGCGGCGCACCACCTCGGGCAGATCACGGGTCCGGCTGTGGGCGATGGTCACCGTGCAGCTGTCGCCGAGCAGCAGCTGCGCCATCGGCTTGCCGACGATGTTCGAGCGCCCGATCACCACCGCGTCCAGCCCCGAGAGGCTCCCCAGATGGTCGCGCAGCAGCATCAGGCAGCCCAGAGGCGTGCAGGGCACCATGCTCTTCTGCCCGGTGCCGAGCAGGCCGACATTCGAGATGTGGAACCCGTCCACGTCCTTGGCCGGGTCGATGGCGTTGATCACCAGCGCCTCGTTCATGTGCTTTGGCAGCGGCAGCTGCACGAGGATACCGTGGATCGTGGGATCGGCGTTCAGCTGCGCAATGAGTGCCAGCAGGTCCGCCTCGGAGGTGGCGGCGTCCAGCTTGTGCTCGACCGATTTCATCCCCGCCTCGACGGTCTGCTTGCCCTTCGAGCGGACATAGACCTGGCTGGCCGGGTCCTCGCCCACCAGCACCACCGCCAGACCCGGCGTCAGCCCGTGATCGCGCTGCAGCGCCGCGACATGCGCGGCCACCTTCTCCCGCACCGTCGCCGCGAACCCCTTGCCATCGATGATCGTCGCGCCCATGCCGGCCTCCTGTCTGCCCGTTTGTCCTTGCGCCCCAAGAGATACGCAGATCGCCGGCGCCTCTCGCCGTGGATTGCGACACATCCGGCGCGCGATGCGTCGCGGTCAGGGCGCCCAGGCGCGCTGGTGCGGCACGAAAAGCGCCATCGCGTCGCCGATGGCCAGCCGCCCCGGGCGCTCGACCCAGGCGGTGATTCCGCGCCGGTCGGTGGCCGCCGGCTTGAACACCTTGCCGAAGCCCGGCGCCTCCGTTTCGATCTCCTTGGCCGGCCACAGGCAGGGGCCGTTCTCGACATCGACCGTCACCGTCGCCCCGGACGGCGCCTGCAGGCG
>JAGRMU010000497.1 GCA_020441165.1 Sedimentitalea sp. | reverse complement strand
GTCAATGTTGCATGCCGATCCACAGTCAGATCAGCGCCGCGCTGTCGCCATTCCCGTATTGAACTGGGCTGGGGCTTTTTTTTCGCTGTAGATGCTCTTCATTTTTAGAAGAGCGTATCGTCCGCTCCGGTGCGGAAAAAATCGTGATAAATGTTACAGGGTCGATCGCTCGGGATGTCGATCATTGATCAGTTTCGTGCCGACCTGTTGCAGTGAAAAGGGGTTTCGGTCGGCGCGCTATGCCCCCATGGCGATGCCAGGGGTGGTGCTGCTCCGGAAGCCGAGATGGCAACGGCGCCGCAAGCGGCGCCGTCCTGGATCAGCTCTGCAGATCCTCAACCAGGCGCGCAGCCGCGAGCGCGTCGAGAACGCTGCCGAGCGCGCGGTGCAGGTCCTGCAGCACCGCGACGACCGGGGCGACGGTCGAAACGTTTGCCGGGTCAGGGTCGTCTTCGCGGTCGACACAGCGGTCGCCGCATGATGGGTCTTCGCGGAGGAGCCTTCCAATGTGCGGTACGCGCTCGGCTGTTCGAACTGGTGCAACTCGATCAGCGGAATGGCTCGACCTACGTCCCGGCAGGGACGCCTCGGCGCGCTCGTGGCTTGAGCGCTATTGGTGAATTCTCAGGCTGCGGCCTTTGCGACCCGCACGAACGAGGCGTCGGCCCGGAGCATGGACCGCGAGTTTTCGAGCCACCGCGACGGCAGCGCGCTTGAAGCCGATGCGCTCCTTGAGTTTCAGCCCCCATGTCCGCAGGTCGCTGTCGGCAAGGCTGCGGGTCAGGATGACCATTGCCGCCTCATAGAGAAGGCTTCTCACATGGCGGTCGCCGCGCCGGGATATGGGACCATCGTAATCGACTTCCCCGGATTGATAGCGCCGGGTGGTCAGGCCCAGCCAGGCCCCGACAGAGCGGGTCCTTCGGAAGTTGCCGGGGTTTTCAATGGCTGTCACGAATGCGGTGGCCGTGATCGCTCCGACGCCTGGGATCGACATAAGAATCTGGTATGCCTTACCCTTGCGCGCCTGCGCAACGAGCTGCCGGCCAAGCTCGACAGACTGCTGGCGCGTTGTGCGCCATGCCTCCAAGAGCGGCAGCATGATCTCGGAAAGCCCGGGATGATCGGTGAGCAACCGGCGGGCATTTCTTTCGAAGTTACTGCCCTTACCGGCGGGAACAACCAATCCGAAAGTCTTCATCAAACCCCGGATCTGGTTGGAGAGTGCGGTCGTGATCCGGACCAGCTGGCGCCGCGCCGTAACCAACGTCCGGATCAACATGCTGTCGAAGCCTTTCACTCGCACCTCACGGAAAAAACCAACTTCCGCGAGATGGGCCAGGCCCTCGGCATCATTCGCATCGGTCTTGTTCGGTGCCATGTCGAGCGCGGCCTTGGCGTGGCGGGCATCGATGCAGATCGCAGGCAAGCCTTCGGAGCAAAGCGCATGGTAGAACCATACCGACAACGGGCCGGTCTCGAACACAACTCGTTTGGCGAACGGCGCGCGCTTGCGCACCAGCTGGGCAATGACCGCCGGATCCGAGGCGCATTTCCCGCGCCAGATGCGCTGCCCGTCACGTCGGATCGAAACCGCCGTTTCTTTCATCGACACGTCCAGACCGATATAATCTTCCATGGCTGTTCTCCATCAGATGCTTGGGCCCGGCGTCCAGTCGTGAGCCCGTATTTCCATCTTATCGGGGAACAGCCACCCTCCAAGAGTGACAAACGTCAGGGCGACTCGCTCCCGCGATTACCCCCTGTGCGATACCGCGGGGTGTTTGGAGTTTTGCCGCGCCCGTTTCTTGATCTGTTGAACTGCCGGTCTTGACAGTTCCGCGCGCTCGAATTCCCAGAGGGCTTTCGAAGGTGATGGTGGCGTCAGGATCATGCGCCGCGTTCGCGGCGATGCGCGCGACCTGGACGGCGGCAATCCCGAGAAATGTGACCGATTGACCACAAGACTCCGACCCGCGCCGGGTTTGCCGGAAATCGTCGTCAGCCGGGGGCGGTCCGTCGGTCGTCAGCCATAGCAGGAAAACGCGTCGGCGATGACACCGCGGTCCGGGCTGTCGCGCAGGAGCAGGCCGAGGAGCAACCGCGCCTTCAGCCCCGACAGGTAGCCCGCAGGCACAAGGCCGCGGCCGATGAGGTCGATTTCCGCGCCCGCATAGCCATAGGTCTCGGTAAAGACGGGGCCCGTCATCACTCGCGAGGCGAGAACGACCGGGATCCGTCGGGCCATGGCACCCAGCACCGGCGCGGCATCGGCGTGGACGTGGCCTGCGCCCATGCCTTCGATCACCGCACCGGCATAGCCCAGATCTGCCACCGCCGCCATCAACCGCGTGTCGTCGCCCATGGCGGCGCGCAACAGGGCCACCGGCCTGGGCGGGCCCGCCGTCGCGGCGAGGCAGGGCTGCCGCGTGATCCGGGCGTAGTAGCGCGGCCGGCCTTCGATCACGGTGCCCAGAGGCCCCATCAGGGGCGAGAGGAAGGCAGAGGGCAGTACGGTATGCGACTTCTGAACGAAGCGGGCGGCATGGATGTCGTAGTTCAGGACGACAAGCGTGCCGAGGCCGCGCGAGGCCGGCGCGACTGCCACCCGGGCCGCCGCCAGAAGGTTCGCCGGCCCGTCGGCCCCTGGCGCATCGGCGCCGCGCATCGCCCCCGTGACCACCACTGGCTTGTCGCCGGCGACCAGCAGATCGAGCAGGAAGGCCGATTCCTCGATCGTATCGGTGCCCTGGATGACCACGGCCCCGTCGATGCCGGTCGCGAAGGCAGCCTCGATCCGCGCGGCCACATCGACGAGATTGTCGAGAGTCAGGGATGGGCTCGCGACGCGAAACGGCGAGGCAGCCTCGATCTCAGCCACCTCTGCCAGCGCCGGCACCGAGGAAACGAGTTCCGCCGCGCCGAGGGTCGGGGTGATGCCCCCCGCATCGCTCGGCAGCATGGTGATCGTGCCACCGAGCGACAGGACAAGCAGCCGCGGTTTCATGCCCGGTCAGCTCTCCCGACGTCATAGTCCGCGGCGATCCGCCGTTCCTCATCTGCGGTCGGCTGCGGCGGATTTGCCGGTATCTCGCCCGGCTTGTAGTTGGGCAGACGCCCGGCGGGGATGATCGTCAAGGCCGCGAGCGCAGCCATCAGGAGAAGCCCGATCTTGAGCGCGCGAAGCCGGGCGTCGATATTGATGCGCTCTGCCTCCGCGATCTGCTCGGGCGTTGCCGAGGTACCCTCGAGGATGACCAGAAGTTGGTCATTGCTGACAAAATTGATGCTGTCGAGGTCGAGCTCGGCCTGAATCTCGGGCGGGAATTCGGGGTTTTCGGCCAGATGGCGCACAACCATGGCGCTCAGCAGGCCAACCATCAACGCCCCGGCGAGGGCGGTGCCGACGGCGGCCGCAAGGTTCTGCGTGGTGCCCCGGAGCGCGCCCACGTCGCTTGCCAGTTCCTTGGGGGCTGCGGTCACCAGAACGTTGAACACGAGCGTGACCAGAGCTCCCTGGCCCAGGCCGAAGAAGAAGAGACCGACCAGCACCGGCAGTTCCGTCCAGTCGTTGCGGGCGACAAAGGCAAGCCACAGCAGCGCCACAGTGCAAAGGGAGAATCCGGCCTGTCCGATCTGGCGCGGTGTCAGCCGCGTGTAGAGCCTGACCACAAGCACGGCGGTGAAGAACACGGTAAGGTTGAACGGCATCATCGCGATGGACGTGGCGATCGGCGTCCGTCCCTGCACGATCTGGAGGTAGAGCGGCACCGAGAAGTTGAGCGCAGCCTCAAGGGCGACCACCGCGAACATGGTGTAGACCGCCGCCCTCTCGGACGCGGACATGACGACGCGCAGGTCGAGCAAGGGCGTCCTGCCGGCTGCCGCGACCCGCTGGCACCACCAGATCAGGGTTTGCAGCAGGATGATGCCGATTATGACCATGAACGGTGCCGGCGACAGCCCGAGAATGTCGAAGGGCGCGTTGGGCCCGGCGAAGCCGATCCCCCAGCGATTGAGATTGTTGAATCCGAAGGTGATCAGGAGAATGCCCGCTGCGGCCAGCACCACGCCGATGCCGTCGATCTGAACCTCCGGCCTTGCCTCGTCCTTTTTCAGCCGGAAGCTGAGCAGAAAGACGATGGCCGAGACCACGATCAGGATGCCGAAGACCGGCCGCCAGCCGATGAAGGTGCCGAGCACGCCACCGATCAGGAAGGCAAGGGCACTGGCCCCGGCGCGGGCCGACCCGAGGATGCCCACCGCCGTTGCCTGCTGCTGGCCTTGGTAGTGATTGGCGATCAGCGCCACCAGTGCCGGCACGATCACCGCCGCTGCCATGCCGCACAAGCCTTGGGCGATCAGCATCAGGGTCGCGGTCGGGCTGAAGGTCATCAGTGTCTGCGCCAGGAAATAGAGGCCGACCACGATCTGGAACATCCGCGTCGCACCAAAGCGCTGAGTGAGCTTCGAGCCCAGCATGACCAGACCGGCAACCGCGAGCGAGTACATGACGATGCCGGTCGCCACCGTGGTCGGCGGCACGCCGAAGCTCGCCACCATGCCGCTCATCGAGACCGGAAGCGCCGCCACGTTGTACGACATGATCGACTGACCGAGCGCGATGGTGATCATCGGCACCCAGGAGTCGCGGGACTCGGCGCCGCTTGTCGGCGTCGCGGTGGAAATCTTGGTCATTGCTGGTTTGCTCCCGATCCGGAATGTCGCACCGCTGGTCGCGGGCCTTTTTATCGTTCTTGTCTCGAGGCGAAGAGGTTGAGACCAAGCTTTTCGGAAAGATATTTTGTCACCCGCTGGCCCTTGATGCTGTTGCCGGCCGCGTCGAGGGGGGGCGCGAAGGTGCCGAGCCCGCCCTTGCCCGGGGCGATCGTGACGATGCCGCCGCCCACGCCACTCTTGCCGGGCAAACCGATCTCGTAGAGCCAGTCGCCGGACCGCTCATAGAGCCCCGCCGTGGCCAGGAGCGCCAGGACAGGCTTGCACATCAGCGGATCGATCACCTGCTCCTTCGTCACCGGGTTGAGCCCGCCATCGGCGAGCGTGGCCCCCATCACGGCAAGGTCGTGGGCCGTCACCAGAAGCGAGCATTGCCGGGTATAGACGTCGGTGGCCTCGAGCGCGTCGAAATACATCCGCCCGTAGCCCTCGAGCAGCTTGGCGATGCCGCGATTGCGCAGGTTGGTCGCGGCCTCCGACACATAGATCTCGCGATCCAACTCGAGCTCGCGGCCGGCGAAGCGCGACAATCCTTCCTGAATGAACCTCCACTTGGCCTCGGCGGTTTTGCCCGGCACAAGGCTGGTGGTGGCGATGGCCCCGGCATTGACCATCGGGTTCATGGTCCGGTCGCCGTTGAGCTCGATCGCCATCACCGAGTTGAAGGGCAGACCCGTGGCGTTCACCCCGACCCTCTCGCGCGCCGTTTCCGCCCCGATAGCCTGACAGACCAGCGCGAAGACGAAGATCTTCGACACGCTTTAAATCGAGAACGCGTGCCTGGCGTCACCAATTTCGTGCACGGCCCCGTTCACGCCGACAATCGAGAAGCCGAAGAGAGACCGGTTCACCCGGGCAAGGGCCGGGATATAGTCGGCCACCGTACCTTCGTCATTGCCCACGTAGCGTTCATAGGCCTCGCGCACGAGGCGCGCCACCGTATCGGGATCCGGCAGATGGCCGGTGGACACCGCAGCCAGGACCTCGGTCTCCGGAATGTCAAGAGGCTCGAACACGAGGGCCACCCATGAGCTGATCCAGATACCTGAAGAGTGCATGTAAAAAGATTGTTTTGGCAAGCACCTTCATCTCTTGCTGTGTTTTTCGCTGGTGGGCCTTGTTGCGCTAAGGCGGTCTGGGATTCACTGCAGGAATGCAGCGTGGTAGCTGGCCGGGATGAGCAGACCCGCAAGAACGATCTACAAGACCACGAACAAGCATGACGACAAACGGGCCGTCGCCCTGACACCTTTGCGGCAGGGATCGCGCGTGATCGCGGTCGGCCGCGCGCCGGAGAAGCTCGCCGGGCTCGCAGCCGCCGTGCCGGAAGCCCGGGCGCGGCTGGTCCGCGCACGGCCGGGCCTCTGCGACGGCGCGCGGTTGTCTCGCGGGATGGCGGCTTGGACGGAAAGCGGGGGAGATCGCCAATCTCTTCGACGCCGCCGGCATCCTCGCATACGGGCGGCTTCTCGATGGAGGCCCGGACGGTGTCCGCGCCGTGGTAGAGACGAACCTCGTCGCCACGCGCGGCGTCATGCTCATAGTCGCGCCATATGCGGGAGGTGCGCGCCGGCAGCATCGTGACCATCGGATCGAACTCGGGCATCACGGCACGGCGCGGCCTTCGGCACCTGTCCCGCGTCGAAGGCGGGGATCATCCATGCGATCAAACGCCTCGGCCTCGAGCTGAAGGAATAGGGGTGCACTGCAACATGGTCTCGCAAGGCACGACGAATACCGCGATGCAGACCCGGTTCCGGACGACGGCGGCATCGCAGGAGGCGGTGCGCAAAGGCCATCTTCGGCTTTTGCGCCTCGGCATCCCTCCGGTTCCCGGGCCGAGCCGGACGATATCCGCGACCTCGTCCTGTTCCTGCTGTCAGACCGGGCACCGCGCATCGCCATGGAAACCCTCGTCCGCGACGGCGGGGCGTCGCCAAGCGCGCCAACCGCGCGCCGGGGCCGGACGGGGCGCGGTTCAAAGCCCCTTGCAAACCCGCAGCGCATCGAGGACGGCGGCATGGATGTTGCGCGAGGCGACCGCGTCGCCGATCCGGGCCAGCAGGTAGCGGCCTTCGCTGTTGATGCACCGGAAGGGATCGCCGCCCGCAATCAGCGCCGCATGGTCGAGCTGGCCGAGATTGGACGCCCCCGCCTTCAGGTCGTGATAGAGCGCGTCGTTCGGAACCGTGCCCTGTTCCACCACCACATGATCGACAAGGCGGCTTTCCGTCTCGCCCGTCAGCACATGCCGCAGCGTCGCGCGGCGGCGCGGGCCCTCGGCGGCAACGGCGGCCAGTTCGGTGAGGCAGGTGAAACGCACGCCTTGCCCGGCAAGCTGGCGCAACGCCACCGCCGAGGTCGTCGGCCCGAGATCGTGAAGCGGCATGCGATCGGGCGTGATCCACTCGACGCGGCAGCCCGCCTCGGCCAGGTGGTCGGCAGTGACGGCGGCCGGATGGTCTCCCGCCTCGTCGGCCAGAAGCACCTCGCCCGCCGGGCGAACGCCGCCCGAAAGCACGTCGCGGGCCGAGACGGTGAACTCGCCACCGGGGATGGCGGGCGGCTCTGGCCAGCCGCCGGTGGCGACGATCACGGAATCGGGCGCCTCGGCCAGAACGTCGCCGGCCTCGGTATAGGTGTTCAGCCGGATATCGACGCCAAGCCGCTCGACCTCGGCGATCAGCCAGTCGGCGATCCCACGGACCTGGCGCCGCACCCGGCCCTTCGCCGCCAGAAGAAGCTGCCCGCCAAGCCGATCGGCGGCCTCGAAAAGCACGACCTCATGGCCGCGCGCACCCGCGACCCGCGCCGCCTCGAGCCCCCCCGGCCCACCGCCGACCACCACGACCTTGCGGCGCATCTCGGCCAGCGCGATGACATGCGGCAGCACCGCCTCGCGCCCGGTCGCGGCATTGTGCCCGCAGACCGCGGGCTTGCCCTGGTTGACCCGGTCGACACATAGCCCGAGCCCGACGCAGGGCCGTATCCGCATCTCCTCGCCACGGGCGAGCCTGGCCACCAGATGCGGATCGGCCATGTGCGCCCGCGTCATGCCGACCAGATCGACATGGCCCTCGGCGACGGCATGGCGGGCGGTGGCAATATCGGCGATGCCGCCGGCATGGATCACCGGCAGCCCGGTGGCCTGGCGGATGCGCCCGGCCACCGCCAGATGCGGCGCGGCCGGCATCCCCATCGGTGGCACCCAGCCGGCCAGCCCCAGATCGTCATAGGGCGCGCCGGCAAGGACGTTGATGAAATCGACCGCGCCCGCCTCGGCCAGAAGCCGCGCGGCGGCGACGCAATCGTCGGCCGAAAGCCCGCCCTCGGTCAGCTCGTCGCCGGTCAGGCGGATGCCGAGGATCATCTCCGGCCCGATCGCCGCCCGCACCGCCCCGAGCACCTCGAGCGTCAGCCGCAGCCGGTTCCCGAGCGGCCCGCCGTAATCGTCCTCGCGGTTGTTGACGAGCGGCGAGAGGAACTGGCCCAGAAGATGCGAATGCGACAGGATCTCGATCCCGTCGAAGCCACCCGCCTGACAGCGGATCGCCGCGGCGGCGAAATCACCGGTGACGCGGGCGATGTCCTCGGCCTCCATCACCTTCGGAAACGACCGGTGCGCGCGCTCGCGCCGCCCCGAGGGCGCGAGCACCGGCAGCCAGTACCCGTCATCCCAGGCGGTCCGGCGGCCCATATGGGTGATCTGGCACATCACCGCCGCGCCATGCGCCTTGACGCCCGCCGTGAGTTTTTGAAACCACGGCACGATGCTGTCGTCGCCGGCATAGAGCTGGCCGAAGACCGAGGGGCTGTCGGGCGCGATGTTGGTCGAGCCGCCGATCATGGTCATGCCGATGCCGCCCTTTGCCTTCTCCTCGTGGTAAAGCCGGTAGCGGTCGCGCGGATGGCCGCCTTCCACGAAGTTCGGTGCATGCGCGGTCGAGACAATCCGGTTGCGGATCGTCAGATGGCGGAGCTGGTATGGTTCGAGAAGCGGATCCATCAGGGCCTTCCTGCGGCTGCTGCCCGGCCGGCCGGCGGGGGTGCGGGATGATCGCCCGAAACGCTGCCGGGCGAAAGGGGGTCAGGGCAGGCTCAGCTTCGCCATCCGTCCGCCGTCGACGGTCCAGACCTGGCCGGTGACGAAGCCTGCCTCGTCCGAAGCGAGCCAGGCGACCAGTGCGGCCACCTCCTCCGGCCGGCCGGAGCGGCCGAGCGGGTGGTTGCGGCCGATGCCTTGGCGGAAGGCGGCGGGGTCGGGCATGCTTTCGATGAAGCCGAGGTTGAGATCGGTGTCGATCCAGCCCGGCGCGACCGCGTTGCAGCGGATGCCCTCGCCCCCATGATCGATCGCAACCGCCCGGGTCAGCGCGTGCAGCCCTGCCTTCGACGCGCAATAGGCGGCATGACCGGGGTTCGACCCCAGCCCTTCGATCGAGCCGACATTGACGATGCTGCCAGCGACGGCCCGCAGATGCGGCAGCGCCGCCTTGATCAGAAGGAACGGCGCGGTGAGGTTCACGGCGAGCGTCCGCTGCCAGTCGGCAAGCGCCATCTCCTCGACGCGCGTATCCCTCGCCGCCCCGCCGGCCCTGACACTGTGCGTTTGGCGGGGTCCGGTCATGCGCATGAGGCTGAACCTCGCCGGACCAGGAGATCTGCGCCGGATGGCCTCCAGCGGCCTCGGCCGCAGCGCACGGTTGCCGCTGCCCCATGGTGACTTTTTTCCAGCGCTCGCCCGAAGAGCCCGGGGCGATGCGGGGTGTGAATTCGGGCCTGAGCTCGCCCAACTTCGAATCCGGGGGCATGAGCGCCTGTCCGTCATGTCATGGGTCTTTGTCGGTCATCCGGAAGAAGAACCG
>JAGRMU010000496.1 GCA_020441165.1 Sedimentitalea sp. | reverse complement strand
CCAAGCATGTCTCGAGCCTCGAGGCACGGCTGGGCGCGCGGCTTCTGAACCGCACCACCCGCCGGGTCAGCCCGACCGAGATCGGCCTGGCCTATTACGACCGCGCGCGCCGGGTGCTGAACGATGCCGGCGAGGCCGACGCGCTGGTCACCTCGATGCAGTCGGCGCCCTCGGGGCTACTCAGGATCAGCGTCGCCACCGATTTCGGCGTCAACCACCTGTCGCCGGTGCTGGGCACGTTCCTCGCCGATTTTCCCGACATCACCGTCAACATGGTGCTGGCCAACCGCTATGTCGAGCTGATCTCGGAAGGCTTCGACATGGCGGTGCGCATCGGCGAGCTGGAGGACAGCACGCTCAGGGCGCGCAAGCTGACCGAGACCACCAAGCGCATGGTTGCCAGTCCCGCCTATTTCGACAAGTACGGGCGGCCCGCGAAGATCGACGATCTGAACGAGCACAAGCTGCTGCACTATTCCAGCCAGTCCAGCGGCAGCGTCTGGAAGCTGACCGCGCCCTCGGGGGAGAAGCGCCAGGTGCGCACCGCCGGCTGGCTCAGCGTCAACGATGGCCAGTCGCTGCTCAACGCCGCGATCTCGGGGCTGGGGATCGCCTATCTGCCCAGCTATCTCTATTCCGAGGCGCTGAAGAAGGGTCTGGTCGAGGATGCGATGCCGACCCTGCCCCCCGAGATCCAGGGCATCTACGCGGTCTATCCGCCGGGGCGGTTCACCCAGCCCAAGGTGCGGGCCTTCATCGATTTCCTGGTGCACGCCTTCGCCGACAAGGGCCCCGAGGAGTGGTGAGGCGGGCTGCGCTGCTCACGGCTCGGACAGCAGGATCGCCTCGACCCGCCGGTTCGCCTGCCGTCCCGCCTCGGTGAGGTTCGAGGCCACCGGCGCGAGATAGCCCATGCCCTCGGCCTCGATGCGCGCCGGGTCGATTCCGTACTCCGAAATCAGCCGCGCGCGCACCGCTGCCGCCCGACGTTTCGACAGTGCGATGTTGACCGCGAGCGTGCCGCTGCTGTCGGTATGGCCGACAAGGGCGATGCGCAGCCCGGGGCGTTCCTGCAGCAGGTCCGCCAGCCGGGTCAGCGACGGATAGGGTCCGGGACCGAGCGCCTCGGCGCCCAGGGCGAAATCGAGATCGTCCAG
>JAGRMU010000101.1 GCA_020441165.1 Sedimentitalea sp. | reverse complement strand
CCCGGGCGCTGGCCAAGTACGACCACGAGAGCCTTGCCGAGGTGATCCTCGACGGCATTCCCGGCACCGCCATGCCGCCCTGGCGGCCGCTGCTCAGCCCGGCCGAGGTCGACTGGATCGTGACCTATCTGCTGACCGGAGAGAGCGAATGAAGCAGCTTTTCTGGGCCGCGGCGCTGTGCCTTGCCGCGCCGGTGCTGGCGCAGCCGACCGGCGATCTCGGCCTGATCGTGGAGCGGGCGAGCGGATCGCTGCTGGTGGTGGACCAGTCCGAACGCGCCGCCATCGGCCGCATCGAGGGGCTGGGCGATCTCAGCCATGCCAGCCTGGTCTACTCCCCCGACGAGCGCTTCGCCTACGTGTTCGGGCGCGACGGCGGGCTGACCAAGGTCGACATCCTCGAACGGTCCGTGGTGAACCGGGTGATGCAGGCCGGCAATTCCATCGGCGGGGCGATCTCGGATGACGGGCGGCTGGTCGCGGTCTCGAATTACGAGCCCGGCGGCGTGCGCGTCTTCGATGCCGAGACGCTGGAGATGGTCGCCGACATCCCCACCGGGTCCAAGACCATCGGGCTGGTGGACATTCCGGGCTCGAAATTCGTCTTTAGCCTCTGGGACGCGGGCGAGACCTGGATCGCGGACCTCTCCGGCGAGAGCCCGCAGATCACCCGGATCGAGGGTATGGGCGCCAATCCCTATGACGCGCTGGTGACCGGCGACGGGCGCACCTATATCGCCGGGCTCTTCGGTGCCGACCATCTGACCGCGCTGGACCTGTGGCAGGACCAGCCGACGCCGCAGCCGATCCTGCCCGGCTATGCCGCCGGGCGCGAGGGGCTGCCGGTCTACAAGATGCCGCATCTGGAAGGCTGGGCGCTGGCGGGGACCGATTTCGTGCTGCCCGCGGTCGGCCAGCACGAGGTGCTCTGGGTCGATTCGCGCACGCTTGAGGAGACCGGGCGCACCGCGACCCATGGCCAGCCGGTCTTTGCCATGGCGCGCCCCGACGGGCGCCAGGTCTGGGTCAATTTCGCCCATCCCGACAACGACACGATCCAGGTGATCGACACGGTGAGCAAGGAGGTGATCCACCAGTTTACCCCCGGCCCCGGCGTGCTGCACATGGAATTCACTCCGCGCGGACGCGAGGTCTGGCTGTCGGTGCGCGATTCCGGCAAGGTCATGGTCTATGACACGCAGAGTTTCGAGAAACTGGCCGAGTTCGACGCCGAGAGCCCCTCGGGCATCTTCTTCACCGCCCGCGCCCACAAGACCGGGCTCTGAGCGATGGAGGGGGTGACCGATCCCGTCGACCAGGCGCTGCTCGACGACTGGCAGCGCGGGTTTCCGATCGTGCCGCGGCCCTTCGCGGTGCTGGCCGGCGCAATCGGTATCCCCGAGGCCGAGGTGATCGAGCGCCTGCGCCGGCAGCGCGCCACCGGGCGCATCACCCGGGTCGGGGCGACCTGCGCGCCCAACATCGTCTCGGCCAGCACCCTCGCGGCGGTGGCCGCCCCCGAGAACCGGATCGAGGAGGTCGCCGCGATCATCGGCGCGCAGCCCGGCGTGAATCACAACTACCTGCGCGAGCATGACTGGAACCTCTGGTTCGTCGCCACCGGCCCCGAGCGCGCCCATGTCGATGCCGCCCTCGCCCGGATCGCCGCCCTCACCGGGCTCAGGGTGCTCGACCTGCGGCTGGTGCGCCCGTTCAACGTCGATCTGGGCTTTGCCCTGCGCGCCGGCGCCCGCAAACCGGCGGAGCCTCCGGCGCAGATCGATCCCGCGGCCTTCCGCCCCGGCGACCGCCCGCTGCTGGCGGCGCTGATGCAGGGTCTGCCGCTCGATCCGCGCCCCTATCGCGAGCTAGCCGCCGGCCTGGGCCTGACCGAATCGGCGGTGCTGGAGCGCGTCGCCGCGCTGACCGGCGCCGGGATCGTCACCCGCCTCGGCGTGATCGTGCGCCACCGGGCGCTCGGCTGGCGTTCGAACGCGATGGTGGTCTGGGACATGGAGCCCGAGCGGATCACCGCCGCCGGGCCGGTGCTGGCCGCCCATCCCGGCGTCAGCCTCTGCTACGAGCGGGTGCCGGTGGCGGGGGTCTGGCCCTACCGGCTCTACACGATGATCCATGCCCGCAGCCGCGCCGACGCGATGGCGACCCTGACCGAGCTCTGCGCCCTGCCGATGATGCGCGGGGTGCCGCATGAACCGCTGTTCTCGGTGCGCTGTTTCAAGCAGACCGGCGCGATGGTCGCGGCGCCCGAAAAGGAGACCGCATGACCCTCGACGACACCGACCGGCGCATCCTCAACCACCTGCAGGAGGGGTTTCCCATCGCGCCCGACCCCTTCGCCCTGGTCGCCGCCGAGCTTGCCCTGGACGAGGCCGACCTGATCGCCCGGCTGGAGCGGATGCGCGAGGCGCGGGTGATCACCCGCTTCGGGCCGTTCTTCGACGCCGCCGCGATGGGCGGCGCCTTCTGCCTCTGCGCCATGGCGGCGCCCGAGGATGAGTTCGACCGCGTCGCCGAGATCGTCAACGCCCGGCCCGAAGTGGCGCACAACTATGCGCGCAGCCACGCGCTGAACATGTGGTTCGTGCTGGCCACCGAGACCGAGGCCGAGATCGCCGAGGTGGCCGAGGCGCTGACCCGCGCCACCGGCCACGAGGTGCTGTGCTTTCCCAAGCTGCAGGAATTCTTCGTCCGCTTCCGGGTGGCGGCATGACGCTGGACGCCACCGACCGCCGAATCATCGAGGCCACGCAGGGCGGCCTGCCGCTGGTGCCGCGCCCCTACGCGCAGGTCGCCGCGGAGCTTGGCCTCGCCGAGGACGCGCTTTGCGACCGGCTGCGCGCGCTGCAGGCAGCCGGCGTGATCCGCCGCATCGCGGTGGCGCCGAACCACTACAAGCTGGGGATGACCGCCAACGGCATGTCGGTCTGGGACGTGGCGGACGAGCGGATCGCCGAGCTGGGCCAGCAGGTCGGCGATCTGCCCTTCGTCAGCCATTGCTACGAGCGCCCGCGCGCCCTGCCGCTCTGGCCCTACAACCTTTTTGCCATGCTCCACGGGCAAAGCCGCGACGAGGTCGAGGTGCTGCGCGCGCAGGTGGCCGACCTGCTGGGCGCGGCCTGTCGCGGCAGCGACATCCTCTATTCCACCCGGATCCTGAAGAAGACGGGGCTGCGGCTCCGCCAACAGAAAGGCTGAGATATGTTTCGCCTCACCGAATACATGCACCAACTGGCCAAGCCGACCCCCGTGCGCACCCGGCGCGGCAGCGGCGCGGTCAAGCCGGTGGTGATCTGGAACCTGACCCGCCGCTGCAACCTCAAGTGCCGGCACTGCTACACCGTGTCGGCGGACGTGCATTTCCCCGGCGAGCTGACCCATGAGCAGGCGATGGCCAATGTCGCCGACATGGAGGATTTCGGCATCTACGCGCTGATCCTCTCGGGCGGCGAGCCGCTCGACCGGTTCGATTTCTTCGACATCGCCCGCGCCGCGCGTCCCTTCACGCGGATGCTGGCGCTGTCGACCAACGGCACCAAGATCCATGGGCAGAATGCCGACAGGGTCGAGGAGATCGGCTTCGACTACGTGGGCATCTCCATCGACGGGATCGGGGCGACCAACGACTGGTTCCGCGGCGTCGACGGCGCCTTCGACGATGCGGTGCGCGGCGTGCGCGAGTGCAAGCGGCGCGGCATCAAGGTCGGGCTGCGCTTCACCCTGACCCGCGACAACGCCGAACAACTGCCGGACCTGCTGAAGCTGTGCGACGACGAGGGGGTGGACAAGTTCTATCTTTCGCACCTCGTCTATGCCGGGCGCGGCGACAAGAACCGAGGCGAGGACGCGGTGCATGACCACACCCGCGCCGCGCTCGACCTGCTGATCGAGCGCGCCTGGGCCGATGTGCAGGCCGGCCGGCACCTCGACATCGTCACCGGCAACAACGATGCCGATGCGGTCTATCTGATGCGGTGGGCGCAGGAACGCTTCGATCCGGCCCGCATCGACAACCTGCGCGACCACCTGGAGGCCTGGGGCGGCAATTCTTCGGGGCTGGGGGTCGCCAATATCGACACCCAGGGCAACGTGCATCCGGACACCTACTGGTCCGACTACACCGTGGGCAGCATCAAGCACACGCCCTTCTCGCGGCTCTGGACCGGGCCCGACCCGATGCTGGCGCAGCTGCGCCGGCGGCCGCGCCCGCTCAAGGGGCGCTGCGGGGCCTGCGCGCACCAGTCGATCTGCGGCGGCAACACCCGCATCCGGGCGCTTCAACTGACCGGCGATCCCTGGGCCGAGGACCCGGCCTGCTACCTCTCCAATGCCGAGATCGGCATCGCCGAGGCCGACCGCCTGACCGTCACGCCATTCCGGGGAAAACGCCATGATCCGGCGCATGATTTCAGCCTCTAGCCTTGTTCTGCTGGCCTCGCTCGCCGCGGCCGATCCGGCCTCGGACTATGCCGAGAACTGTGCCAGCTGCCATGGCGAGGACCGCCTGGGCGGCACCGGCCCGGCGCTGATCCCCGAGACGCTGGGACGGATGCGCGGCCCCAATCTCGAGGCGGTCATCTCGCACGGGCGCGCGGCGACGCAGATGCCGGCCTTTGCCGATGTGCTGCCTGCCGAACAGATCACCGCGCTTGCCGATTATCTGCACACGCCGCTGGACAGTATCCCCGACTGGGGGCCCGATCAGATCGCGGCGACCCGCTGGCTCGATCCCGGCTATGTCGCGGCCGACGAGCCGGTCTTCGACGCCGACCCGATGAACATCACGCTGGTGGTGGAAACCGGCGATCACCATGTCAGCGTCCTCGATGGCGACACGTTCGAGGTGCTGGACCGGTTCGAGACCCCCTTCGCGGTGCATGGCGGGCCGAAATTCTCGCCCGACGGGCGTTTCGTCTTCATCATGTCGCGGGACGGCTGGGTGCAAAAATACGACATCTGGTCGCTGCATCAGGTGGGCCGGGTGCGCGCCGGGCTGAACAGCCGCAACATCGCGATGAGCAACGATGGCATGCACTTGGCGGTGGCCAACTACCTGCCGATGACGCTGACGCTGCTCTCGACCGAGGACCTTGGCGTCGAGCGGGTGATGGAGGTGATCTCGAAGGACGGCCTGGCCAGCCGGGTCTCGGCGGTCTACCAGGCGCCGCAGCGCGACAGTTTCATCCTGGCGCTCAAGGACGCGCCCGAGATCTGGGAGGTCGCCACCGACCCGAATGCCGAGCCGGTCTATGAAGGGTTCATCCACAGCCAGGAAAAGGACATGATCGAGGCGATCGCCTCTTCCGAGGGGCTCTTCGCCCGCCGCAGGATCGAGATCGCCGAGCCGCTGGACGATTTCTTCTTCACCGACGACTACCGCTTCCTGATCGGTGCCTCGCGCGATGGCGAACGCGGGGTGGTGGTCAACCTCAATGTCGGGCGCGAGGTCGCCGAACTGCCGCTGCCGGGGATGCCGCATCTGGGCTCGGGGATCAGTTGGGAAAAGGACGGCCGGCGGGTGATGGCGACGCCGCATCTGAAGGAGGCGAAGCTGTCGATCATCGACACCGAGGACTGGTCGGTCTTGAAGACCATCGACACCGAGGGCCCGGGCTTTTTCCTGCGCAGCCACGAGAACACGCCCTATTTCTGGGCCGACGTGTTCTTCGGGCCGAACAAGGACGCGATGCATGTGATCGACAAGCAGAGCCTCGAGATCGTGAAAACCCTGCGCCCCGAACCGGGTGCGACCGTGGCGCATGTGGAATTCACCCGCGACGGGCGCTATGCTCTGGTCTCGGTGTGGGAGGACGATGGCGCGGTGATCGTTTACGACGCCGAAACGCTGGAAGAGGTCCGGCGCCTGCCGATGCGCAAACCGTCCGGGAAATACAATGTCTGGAACAAGATCACCTTCTCCGAGGGCACCAGCCACTGACCGATCCGTGATCGTCGTCAGCCACGGCCAGCCCTCCGATCCCGGCCCGGCCGAGGCGGAACTGGCGGGCCTGACCGCGCGAATTGCCGCGCTGTTGCCCGGATGGCAGGTGCAGAGCGCGACCCTGGCCGCGCCCGATGCGCTGCCGGCGGCGCTGGAGAGCGCCGGGCCGGCGCCGCTGATCTACCCGCACTTCATGACCGAGGGCTGGTTCACCCAAACCGCGCTGCCCAAGCGGATCGGCAATCCCGCGGCGCGGATCCTGCCCCCCTTCGGCACCGATCCGTCCCTGCCTGCCCTGGCCCGGGACTGGCTTGCCGGGGAGCTCGCGGCGCAGGGCTGGCAGGCGGGCGAGACCTGCCTGATCGTCGCCGCCCACGGCTCGGGGCGCAGCCGCAACTCGGCGCGCGCCACCGAAGCCTTCGCCAAGGCCCTTTCGGACCTGATCGAATTCGCGGAGGTGCGGCTCGGTTATATCGAGGAGCCGCCCTATCTCGGCGACGTGGTTTTCGGCACCGGCGACCGGGCGATCTGCCTGCCGTTCTTCGCGGCGGCGGGCGGGCATGTCATCGACGATATCCCCGAGGCGCTGGACCTCGCCGACTTCCCCGGCCTGCGCCTGCAGCCGATCGGCACGCACCCGAAGGTTGCGGAGCTGATCGCGGCGGCCCTGCAAGCGGCGGTGCAGCCCGCCACGCCGGCATGACCCGCGACACCCCGGCCGACGGGCTGAGTTTCGTGAAGCTCTACGCGCTGCTCTTCGTGTTCACGGTGGGCGCGGTGGCGATCAATCTCTTCATGCTGGGGCTGATGGCCCAAGCCATCGGCCTGCCTGCGCTCTCGCCGGTGGCCGCGCTGCTGGTGAGCGTGCCGCTCGGCGTCCCCGTCAACTGGCTGGCCACGCGGTGGATCCGCGGGCTGATGGACGAGGCCGAGGGGAAAAGATGATACCGCCCGTCCCTGCGGGGAGCGGGCGGCGCAATGTCGTCCCGACTTACTGCGGGGCGAAGGTCTTCAGATAGGCGATCAGGTCGGCAATCTCGTCGTCCTTGCGCAGACCGGCGAAGGACATCTTGTTGCCGGGGATGAAGTCCTTGGGTTTCTTCAGATACTCCTCCAGGGACTCCTCGTCCCAGACCAGCCCGCCGGCACCGGCCTCGACCATGGCGTCGGAATAGCCGAAATCGGCGACGGTGCCCGCGGTCCGGCCCATCACGTCGTTCAGCTCGGGCCCGACCTTGTTCTTGGCGCCTTCGCCGACATCGTGGCAGGCCTTGCATTTCTTGAAGACCTTCTCGCCCTTTTCGGCATCGCCGTCGGCGAGGGCGGGCAAGGCTGCGATCGCAAGGACCGTCGCGGCGCCGAGAATTGTCTTGAACATGGTCGATTCTCCTGTTTGTTCAAACTGCAGTTTCTAGTTTCGCGTCGGAAAAGGCAATCATTGCCTGCATCAATTCGGGTTCGGACAGCAGGCATCCGGCGGTGGACAGACCGTCCGCAACCGCCGCACGCCCGGCCGAGACCGCCACCAGCGCGCGGGGCGGGGCGCGCTCGGGCTGCCTGGGATCGAGGATATGGCCGGTTGCGCCGCGCGCGTCCAGAACCGTGCCGAGCGGCGCCGAGGTGGCCAGCGCCCGGTCGCGCAGCACCACCCGCGCGACGATCCGACCCTCGGGCGTGGCGATGCCGGCCTGCCAGTCCTGCCCGTCGGCGCGGGTGCCGCG
>JAGRMU010000495.1:1304-1732 GCA_020441165.1 Sedimentitalea sp. | reverse complement strand
CTGGTCGAGATGGCCCCGCGCATCCTCCAACGGGTGGCGGCGCCGCAGACCAGCGACTACTTCCGCTCGCTGCACCGCGATCACGGCGTTGATCTCCGCGAGGGCGTGGCGCTGGCGCGGCTCGAGGGCGAGGGCGGGCAGGTAAGCCGGGCGGTGTTCGGCGACGGCACCGCGCTCGAGGTGGATTTCGTCGTCGTCGGCATCGGCATCCGGCCCGCCACGGCGCTGGCCGAAGCGGCGGGTCTGGTGGTCGAGAACGGCATCGCGGTGGATGCCTTCGGGCGGACCTCGGACCCGGCGATCTGGGCCGCCGGGGATTGCGCCTCGTTTCCCTACGCGGGCGGCCGGCTGCGGCTGGAAAGCGTGCCCAACGCCATCGACCATGCCGAGTGCGTCGCCGGCAACATGCTGGGGGCGGCCGTTCCCTA
>JAGRMU010000495.1:0-1174 GCA_020441165.1 Sedimentitalea sp. | reverse complement strand
CTGCTGGCGGTGGACGCGATGAACGATCCGCGCGCCTACATGATCGGCAAGCGGCTGATCGAGGCCGGGCGCACCGCCGATCCGGCGCTGGTGGCGGACCCCTCCGCCGATCTCAAGGCGCTGCTGACGGCGTGAGGATCATCGCCGGACAGTTCCGCGGCCGCGCGCTGGCCTCGCTGGGCAAGGGCGACGCGGCGGCGCATCTGCGACCGACCTCCGACCGGGTGCGCGAGAGCCTGTTCAGCGTGCTGACGCATCTGGGGGTGGTCGAGGGGGCGCGGGTGCTGGATCTCTTTGCAGGCACCGGCGCGCTGGGGCTGGAGGCGCTGTCTCGCGGCGCGGCGCAGGTGTATTTCGTCGATGACGGGCGGGTGGCGCAGGGTCTGATCCGCCGCAACATCGCGCTGACCGGCAGCGCCGCGCAGACCGCGCTGATCCGGTCCGACGCGACCCGTCTGGGCGCGACCGCGGGGCCGGGGTTCGATCTGGTCTTCCTCGATCCGCCCTATGGAAAGGGCCTGGGCGAGGCGGCGCTGGCGGCGGCGCGCGATGGCGGCTGGCTGGCGCCGGGCGCAACCGTCGTCTGGGAAGAGCACGCGCCGATGCCGCCGCCGCCGGGATTCGACCTGCTGGATAGCCGCCGCTATGGCGACACCCATGTCACGCTGCTGCGCTTTGTGGGCGAAAGAGCAGAAACACTCTGACGCCACCCGCACCCCCATGACTGGCGCGGACCTCGGCGCAGGGAACCAAGCGGTTTCTCCGAGGTTCGGCTTACCCTAGACTGTGCCGCGATGATGGCAGCGACTCACTTCTGGACCCTGCCCGCGGCAGAGCGGGACTCGGGCGCGGCGACAGCCGGTCCGACCCCGCAGCGCTATCGCGGCCCGGTCTTCATTCACGACGCGGTGATCCCGCTCCGCGGGGCGACCCTGCTGCTGGCGCTGATGCGCGCGCAGGCCGACAGCGGCGCCGATCACTCGTAGGTCGGGTGGAACCTGCCGGCCGGCGACAGGGTGAAGATCTCGCACCCGTCCGAGGTCACCCCCACCGAATGCTCGAACTGCGCCGAGAGCGACTTGTCGCGGGTCACCGCGGTCCAGTCGTCGGCGAGGGTCTTGGTCTCGGGGCGGCCCAGGTTGACCATCGGCTCGATGGTGAAGATCATCCCCTC
>JAGRMU010000494.1 GCA_020441165.1 Sedimentitalea sp. | reverse complement strand
ATGCGGTCGAGGATGGCATCGGCGAGGCGCACGGCTGGTCAACGCCATCCGCGACGGCGTCGACCAGCCAGGGCGGATTACGCGCCGCGTGCAGCGCCTGCTTCTCGAGCTGCGCCGCATTCTGTTCCTGGATCATGTGAAGGATGATGGCTGGGACGACATGGACGGCGCCGCGATGCTGGAGCCCGACGATCCCGTCGTCCCTGAATTCTGCCTCCTCGCGGATGGTTTGGACGAGGCTCTGCGCGACGCCGGGATCGTCCCCATACTACACGAGCGATCCACCTGATGTTCGCCTCTCACCGCCTTTCCGGCCGCGCTCTTGCTGTCGAGAGCGCGGCCGGAAAGGCGGTATGGCGCCTCACACAAATGCAGACCTCCGATTGGCGGGAAACTCCTCCGCTGCTACCGGGACGCCGGTCGGAGAACAGCGCACCCGAAACCGAAAGGAGACGACCCGGGTGCTTGAAGCGGCTGTCACGAACGACGGCGCGACAAGGATTATGGACATGTTTCGCAAGATGGACGGGGCCAGGGTTGAAAACCCTAGAGTTCGAGTGATCGTTGTAAAGGAGTTCTTCGACGCCAATGGCGAGGCACTACTGGGCGCGGTGGCGACCATCGGCGGACCACGGGCGCACCTGGGCTGTCTGCAACTGATGTGTGACATCGCGAGTTGTGCGCTGTTATCGAGGCCCATGCAGGCCGATCTCGAGCGTCTCCATCAGCTCCTGGCAAAGGCACGGACGGTAGGCGCTGCGCACGACGATGAAACGGATCGGTCTCGTGAGGAAGTCGGGCTCATGGCGGACCGGCTCACCGAACTCTTGGAGGAGATCGGACCGGCGGGCCGAGAGGTCGATCTCAGTGAATGGCTCGTGCGACGGGCATGACCAACGCCCGGCGTCCGCGCCGGGATCTTGACGCGCGCAGCAATGTGCTGCGCCGAGAAAGACGAGGAGTTGGTCATGAACAAAGACTATCTGGAAATGCCCCTGGAAGACCTCTGTGCAAAGATCCTGTTCGATCTCGAGGCCACATCTGAAGGGCTGCTGTCGGCAGACATCGCGGGGAGTGCTCACGACCGCGCCGTAATGGCGCGATGGGCCGCGCGTGTGCGCGGAGGCGGCGGCCTGAGGCCTGGCGTGTCGGCAACGATAACGCCGATACTCGCGCTGCTGCAAGCCGAGATGGACGAAGAAACGAGAGGTTACCGGTACGTTTTCGAGGGTCATCCCGACACGGAAGAGGGGCCGGTCGGCGACGTGGTCCGTAGGCGGGTCCTCACGGAACGTGGTGAGCGCATCCGCGTTTGGCACGATGGTCTTCGCCGTCTCAGGCATATGCTCCAGGTCGCCGAGGCCCGCCTCGACGCCGAGCGGGCGGTCAATCGGAGGATGGCGCGGTGAAGCGGGGCGGAACCGCCTGCCGCTCCGCATCGGAGATGTGGGCATGATAAGCAGGTCCGACCCCTTCGGCGGCGACCGGGCACGGCTCGCGTATGATCTCGGCAAGGCGTGGGCCTGGTGCGAACATGTTCATCGCGATATCGGGCCGTTCACGCTCGTCGCAGGGGTGTTCGATCTGGGTGACGGCCGCTTCGGCGTCGAGCCCGGTATTGAAGAAGCAGAGTGGCATTTCGAGTGCGGTGTCATACGTGAGACGGCCCTCGAAGCGCTCGGCACGCTCGGCTATCTCGAAGCCCCGGTAAAATGGTATGCCCGATACCCAACCGCTTTCATATTCGCGCGGCGTCTCTCTGCGCATGAGGCGTTGCCGGCAGTCGGCTTCTTTCATGGTAAGGGCCTGCCGACACGCCGTTAGCTCGGCGGAAGGAAAAGACGAAGACGGCCAGGGCAAATGCCTGGGCCGTTCTGCGCTATCGATGGCTCAAAGGTCAAGCCATGTACTGTAAAGGCACATCGGGACGAGCCAGTGTACTGTGTGTTTCGGAACGCATCCGACTGCTTGCATCACTCCGGGAACTTCCCTTCGACCACTTTCATGATGAGAGATCGGCGCCAGCGGCTCGAACGCCCTTGTTTCTGCGGTTTGGGAAACGTTCCGCGGTCTATGTCGCGGTAGATGCTTGCCTTGGAGCGAGCCACGATCGCACAGACCGCCGTGATCGGCAGCAGAACGTCGTGGGGGGTGTCTTCGTGGTTCATTCTTCTTCTCCGATTGCTGAACTGGAGAAGAAATGATGTCGATCAGGTTTCGCCGGAAACGCGGATATGCCAGTAATCGTGTCTGAAGCAATCGATCAAGGGAGGGAAGTCTGTCGTCCCGCTGTCGTCCCGGAGCAGCGTCCGCACAATTTCGACCAGCTCTTGGGCGCTAAAATCCATTGCAAATCAATGGTTTATAAGTGGTGCCCGGGGGCGGAATCGAACCACCGACACGAGGATTTTCAATCCACTGCTCTACCCCTGAGCTACCCGGGCACGGGAAAGGCGCAGGCCTTTGGGTGCGGGCGTTCTAGGCTTTGGCCGGGGGCGTGTCCAGAGGCATTTTCCCGCCTGCCGGTCAGTGCGGCGCACCTGGCTCGGTTTCCGCGGGGCCCGGATCGTCCGGTACATCGGCGGCCTCTTCCGCGGGCACACGGTAGCTTCCGTCGATCCAGTTGCCGAGGTCGATATCGGCGCAGCGGCGGCTGCAGAACGGGCGCCATGCGGGTGCCGTGGGCTTGCCGCAGATCGGGCAGCTCATCTCGGGATCTCGTGCAGCGGGACGCGGCTGCGCTTGCGCTGCAGCTCGAAATGGCCGAGCGGCGTCCAGCCGGCCAGCACGGTCTCGTCGCTGTCGGTTCGGAAGGCGGCGCGCAGGGCGGTCTCGAAGCCGCGGCGGTCCTTGCGGGGCATCGGTGCGAGATCGAGGGTGATCTGACCGCCGAGGCCGCGCAGGCGCAGCGCGCGCGGCAGGGCGCGGGCGCAGGCGATATTGGCCTTGGTGCCCGCAGCCAGCGAGGTGTCGGCGCCGGTGTTCACGTCGACCGCGACGAGGGCGCGGGTCGGCTCGATGTAGAGATGCCCGCCGCCCGGCAGCGGCTCAGCGGGTGCGCGGGCGGCATCGATCGCGTCGAGCACGCCGTGCTCGGTCAGGCTTCCCGGCGCAATGAACAGCTCGGCAGGCTCGGCCCATTCGCGCCAGGCGATCCGGTGCGGACCGTCGCCGTCGAGGAGCGTTTCGACCGCATCTCCGGCATCGCCCATCACCTGCGCGGCGAGCTCCGTGAGGGCGCGCACATCCTCCGAAATTGCCTCGGCCTCGGCACCGGCGCAGGACGAGCGCAGGATCAGCCCGAACCCCGCCGCGTCCCCCGTCTTATGGGCGATCTCCAGCAGCCGCTCGCGCTCGGCCTCGTCGCGGATGGCGCGCGACAGGTTCAGCCCGGGCGCGTCCGGGGTGACGATGGCATGGCGGCTCTTGAACAGCAGCTTGCGGGTGACGGGCAGCGCCTTTCCCGGCTCGGCATGGCCGGTGACCTGCACCAGCAGCATCTCGCCGGGGGCCAGCCCCTTGGTCTGGCGCAGGAAGGCGGGGCCGTCCGGGGTGACGAGGATCATGCCGCCCTGGCCCTTCAGCGGGCGCTCGACGCGGGCGCGGTAGATGGTGCCGGGGACCGGGGCGTCTGTCTCGATAAACAGATCCTCGAGGCGGCCGTCGACCATCAGCGCCGCGATTTCGCGGTCGCCCAGATGGTCGAGGATGATGCTGCGGCCCTTCATGCGGCGACCGGGTAGAGCGGCCAGCCCGCCGCCTGCAGCAGCCCGGCGGTTTCGGCCAGCGGCAAGCCGACGATGCCGGTGAACGAGCCGCTGATCCAGGGGATGAAGGCGCCGGCCGGTCCCTGGATGGCGTAGGCGCCGGCCTTGCCTTGCCAGTCGCCGGTGGCGAGATAGGCGGCGATCTCGGGCTCTGACAGGCGTTTCATCCGCACCTGGCTGGTCACCTCGCGCTGCCAGATGCGCGCACCCCGGCGCAGGGCCAGCGCCGTGGTCACCCGGTGCCGCCGGCCCGAGAGCATCCGCAGGAACGCCGCCGCCTCGGCGGCATCGGCGGGCTTGCCCAGGATGCGCCGGCCGAGCGCCACGGTGGTATCGGCGCAGAGCACAAGATCGTCCTCCGCCGCCTCGACCGCCATCACCTTCTGAAGGGCGATGCGCTGGCAGTAGCGACGCGGAAGCTCGCCCTTGCGCGGGGTCTCGTCGATCTCGGGCGGGCGCACCGCGTCGGGCGTGACGCCAAGCTGCGCGAGCAGCGCGAGCCGTCTCGGGCTGCCCGATCCCAGGATGAACGCCACCCGCTGCGCGGCGTTACTTGAAGCGATAGTTGATCCGACCCTTGGTCAGATCGTAGGGGGTCATCTCGACCTGAACCTTGTCGCCGGCCAGAACCCGGATGCGGTTCTTGCGCATCTTGCCTGCCGTATGGGCGATGATTTCATGGCCATTCTCAAGTTCGACCCGAAACGTCGCATTGGGCAGGAGCTCTTTCACGACGCCGGGGAATTCGAGAATGTCTTCCTTGGCCATGGTGTCTCCATCATTGTGGGTCCCGTCCGCAGACGGGGCGTGCGGCTAGATGATGCCTTTCCGGTCGCAATTCAAGCGCCCATTGCGGGAATGCCGGGTTTTGTGACCGAATTGAAACGAGAAACCGGGCGAAGACCGGTCCGCGTGAGATCGGTCTGGCCCAGTCTCCCGGAACGTGTGCGTTGCGAGGGTTTCAGCGGGACCGCGAATCGCGCGGCCCGGTGGCAGTTCGCCTTGTGGCGACCAGGACCCTGCGCACCTGTCACATCTGGTCGCTCAGCGCGACTTCCAGACCGCTGAGGATCGGCGCCGCAAGGTAATCGACCAGAGTCTGTTCGCCGGTCGCGATCATCACCTGGGCCTGCATCCCCGGCAGAACCGAGACATCCGGCAGGTGATCCAGCGCGCCGGCGTCAAGCTCGATCTGCGCCTTGTAGCTGGGCAGACCGGTCACCGGGTTTGCCACGCTGTCGGGCGCGACCCGCACCACCCGGCCCATCACCGTCGGGGTGGTGCGGTAGTTGTAGGCGGTCAGGCGCACCCGTGCCTCGCCGCCGGCGCGGACCTGGTCGATGTCGTCGGGGTCGATCAGCACGTCGACGATCACGCTGGTATCGGCGGGGAGGATCTCGGTGATGATCTGCCCTTCGGCCAGCACGCCGCCGAGGGTGTTGATGTTCAGCCCCATGATGGTGCCGGAATGCGGCGCCCGGATCGTGGTCCGCTCGACCACGTCCTGCGCAGCGGTCACCCGCTGGCGCAGATCGTTGAGCGTCTGGTTCACCTGCTGCCGCTGATCGGCGATCGTGGTCAGCATGTCGCGGGTAATCTGCAGCTTGGTTTCCTGCTGCTCGCTGATCTGCCGCTCGATGGTCAGCAGATCGGACTGCGCGATGGCGATGTCGCCCATCAACCCGGCCTCGTCCCGGCGCATGGCCAGCACCCGGCTGCGGGTGGTCAGCCCCTTGTCGACCAGGATCTGTGCGCTCTCCAGATCCTCGCGGAGCAGCTCCAGCTGGCTCTTCTGCGCGATGATGCGCTCCTGGATCCCCTCGCGCTGGCGTTCCAGCTGGGCGATGCGGTTCAGCACGATCTCGATCCGGCCGGCCAGCAGGCGGCGGTCGGCAGCGAAGAGGTCGCGCTCGCTGTCCAGCACGCCTTGCAGGACCGGGTTGCGGTCGATCAGGGCCGACAGTTCCTCGGACGGGACCATCTCGTCGGCGTCTGTGAACTCGGCGCGCAGGCGCATCTCGCTGGCCAGGGTCGCGGCCAGCTGGCTTTCTAGGATCGACAGCGCGGCGCGGGGCCGGGTATCGTCGAGCGTGGCGATCACATCGCCCTCGCGCACTTCCTGGCCCTCCTTCACGGCGATGGTCTCGACGATGCCGCCTTCGAGATGCTGGACCACCAGCCGGTTGCCCTCGACGCCGAACTGGCCGGGGGCCAGCACCGCGCTCTGCATCGGCGCGGTATAGGCCCAGGCGCCCAGCCCGCCCACCAGGCCGACGACCAGCAGCGTCAGACCGGCGATCAACCAGCCGACCCGTTGCGGCGCTTGGGCGTGCCGGGGCAGGACCGCGGCCTTGTGGGTGGATTGCGGGGCGAGCTCGGACAGTCTGCGAGCGGTCAGCGCGTTCTTGGTCACAGCACACCTCGTGTCGCTTGGGGTTTCGGCGAGGCCGCGGCGCGGCGCGGCAGCACGGTTACCTTGTCGTCGCCGGTCGTGCCCTGGGTCATCGGCACGGTGCTGGCCTCCAGCACGTCACGGGCCGGACCGAAGCGGACCAGCCGGCCGGCCTCCATCACCGCCGCATGGCTGACCCGGCGCAGCAGGCTCAGCCGGTGGGTCACGACGATCACCACCGAACCGCGCGCCGTGGCGTTGGCGATGGCACGGGCCAGGGCCTCCTCGCCCTCGGGGTCGAGATTGGCGTTGGGCTCGTCCAGGACGATCAGCCGGCGGTCGCCATAGAAGGCGCGTGCCAGGCCGATACGCTGGCGCTGCCCGGCCGAGAGCCGTTCGCCGTCGGGCCCGATCGGGGTGTTGTAGCCGTGCGGCATGGTCAGGATCAGGTTGTGCACCTCGGCGCGCTTGGCTGCCGCCACGATCTCGGCCGGCGTCGCGGCCTCGTCCATCATCGCGATATTCTCGGCGACGGTGCCGTCGAACAGCTCGACCCGCTGTGGCAGGAAGCCAATGTAGCGCCCGATCTGATCCGCCGGCCAGTCGCCCAGCGAGGCATCGTCGATGCGCACATGGCCGCGCGACGGTTCCTTCAGGCCGACGAGGCAGCGCGCGAGCGTGGTCTTGCCGGCGCCGCTGGGACCGATGATGCCCAGCGAGGCGCCCGGCTTGAGCGCGAAGGAGACGTTCATCAAGACCGGGTTCTGCAACTCGGGCAGGATCACCGTCAGATCCTCGACGGCGAGATGGCCCTCGGGCGCCGGAAGCTCCAGCTTCGCGGCGGCCGTGTCGGCGCGGGCGAGGGTCAGTTCCAGCCGCTGGATCGACTGGCGCACCGACATCAGCGCCTTCCAGCCGGTGATCGACTGCTCGACCGGCGCCGCCGCCCGTCCCAGCAGGATCGAGGCGGCGATCATCAGCCCCGGCGACAGGTCGCCGCGCAGAACCAGCACCACGCCCCAGGCCATGATCCCGACCTGAAGCGACATGCGCACGAACTTGGCCAGCGAGCCCATCAGCGCGATGCGGTCCGCCGCGGCGGTGCCGAAGACCATCGACAGCATGGACTGGCCGCGCCAGCGATGGGTCAGCGCCGGGGTCTTGCCCATGGCGCGCAGGGTTTCGGAGTTGCGCAGCATCTCCTCGGCGGTGCGGTTGGCGCGCTGCGCCGCCGTCGCCGCATCGCGGTTCGGGCCGCGCCCGAGGATCTCGTTGGTCACGCCGAGCGCGAACAGCGCGGCGATGCCGAAGAGGGCGATCAAGCCAAGCTCGAAATGAAACAGGAAGATCACCGCGACGAACATCACCGACCAGGGCGCGTCGAGCAGCGCGATGAAGAAGGGGCCGCTGACGAAGTTCCGCAATTCCTGCAGATCGCGCACCGGCTGCGTGCCGAGCGCCTCGCGCAGCGGCAGATCGTTGACCAGACCGGTCATCACGTCCGGCCCCATCGACGCCTCCAGACGCACGCCGAGCCGCACCGCGAGGCGCTGCCGGATGCTGTCGAAGGCGAAGAAGAAGACCAAGGCAATCATCGCCCCGATGAACAGGGCGATCAGGGTTGGTATGCTGCCCGAGGTCATGACCCGAGAAAACAGCTGCAACATGAAGAGAGGCGCCGTAAGAACCAACAGGTTGACGAACAGGCTGCAGACGAAGATCGCCAGGATCACGCTGCGCTGGCCGTCGAATACCTTTCTGCGTTTCACTTGTGCTTCCCCCCGGATAGCAATTGAAATCTGGTCAGTTTCGGCGCCCTGACCCAAGTTCGTTCAACTTGGCCGGGGGACCATTGGTTTCGCGTCATCGAGCCAGGGCTGGAAGATCCCCGGCCCCTTGCGGGGCCGGGAACCTTCGTGCCGTGGGTCTTGTCAGACGATCACGATATCGACGGCTTCGTACTGGTAGTTGCCGTCGGAGAAGTTGTTGATGTCACCCAGCGAGCCGAACTCGAACGGATGGTTCGCGCCGACACCCAGCAGATCGGTGCAAGAGCCAGCCACCTCGATCGTGGTGCCACCTGCGCCCTGGGTGACGGAGGTCGCTGCGTTCAGGGCCGCGAAGAGCGCGGTATCGTCAGCAGAGCCGCTCTGGTCGTCGATCACGAAGGTCAACACGTCGTTGTCGTCCATCATGTCGAAGTCCGTCACGGTATCGCAGCACTCGTCATCCGACACGTCGGTGGACGAGAAGCTCTTGCCGTCCCAGGTGAGATGCACTTCGAAGACGTCTTTACCATTGCCTCCGGTCATGGTGTCACAACCGTCGTCGCCGGACAGGAAGTCGTCGCCGTTGCCCCCGTAGAGGACATCGTCGCCGTCGCCGCCGTTGACATCGTCGTCGCCGTTGTCGCCGGACACGACATCGTCACCGTCGTTGCCATTCATGACGTCATTGTCGTTGCCACCCGACATCTCGTCGTCACCGTCGCCGCCGGACATGCGATCGGCGCCGTCGTTGCCCCACATGTCGTCGTCGCCGTTGCCGCCCCACATGTCGTCGTTGCCACCGTTGCCAGACATGGAGTCGTTGCCTTCGCCGCCCCACATGTCGTCGTTGCCGGCGCCGCCCGACATGGTGTCGTCGCCATTCTCGCCCCACATGTCGTCGGCGCCACCGTTGCCTTCCATGGTGTCGTTGCCTTCACCACCCCACATGTCGTCGTTGCCCTGGTTGCCGCGCATGGTGTCGTTGCCGTCTTCACCATACAGGTCGTCCGCGCCTTCATTGCCGCAGACGGTGTCGTCACCGTCATTGCCATGAAGTTCGTCGGCACCCTTGTTGCCCTTGATGAGATCATTGCCGTCGTTGCCTTCGACATAGTCAGCGCCCTTGCCGCCATAGATCTCGTCATCGCCACCTTCACCGAAGATGGTGTCGGCACCGTTGCCACCCTTGATCAGGTCGCATCCGTCCGGATTGCCAGGCTCGGCTGCAGCAGCGGCCTGAACGGTTGGGACTTCGTCGTCTTCACACGGGTTCCGCGGGATCTCCGGGGTCTCGCCGCCGTTGTCGCCATAGATCACGTCGGCGCCTGCACCACCCATGATCCAGTCGTCGTCGTCGCCGCCGCGGATGTAGTCCCTGCCGGCATCGCCCTGTAGAGAGTCGTCGGCCTCGCCGCCATCGATAAAGTCGGCACCACGACCGCCGAAGATGCGATCACGGTCCTCTTCGCCGAACAGCAGGTCGTTGCCGCCACCGCCGTCGATCAGGTCTTGGCCGCTCCCGCCGAAAATGACGTCGGCCGCATCGATGAAATCGGTGGCGCTTCCGCCGGTCCAAGTGTCCGAGCCTTGATCGAGATCGGTCAGCTTGCCCTGACGAAGATCGCCGAAGATCTCGTCGTTTCCATCGCCGCCGTCGATCCAGTCGGACCCGCGTCCACCGGCGATATTGTCGTCGCCCGTGCCGCCGTGGATTCCGTCATTGCCGTCATTGCCGAAGATCTTGTCATCGCCTGCATCGCCATAGAGGCAGTCGTCGCCCTCTTCGCCTGAGATGCAGTCGTTGCCGTCGCCGCCATGGATCTCGTCGTTGTTGTTCCACAGGCCGTCGCCGTCCTTGCCGTCGCCGTCATCACCCTGGATGATGTCGTCGCCGGAACCACCTTCGATATAATCGTTGCCTTCGCCACCGCGGAGTTCGTCGTCGCCGCCACGGCCATAGATGCTGTCGTTGCCATCTTCTCCATCGATGCAGTCGTCGCCATCATAGATCGACTCGGCATGCACATAGTCGCCATAGAGCGTGTCATCATCCTCGCCTCCGAGGATCATATCGTCGCCGAGTTGGCCAGAGATCGTGTCGCAGCCTTCTTCGCCGTCGAGTCTGTTGTTGTCGTCGTTGCCGACCATCAGGTCATCGCCACGACCGCCGTCGTAGTTGTCGGGCGAGCCGCCCAAGCGCAGGTCGACCCAGTCGTCGCCCACGGTGCCAGTGCCGGTCACCTGGTTGTTGCCGCCGGTGGCCTTGGACAGGTCCACGTCGCATTCGATTTCGCACGGTTCCCAGTCGTTGGGATTCGGATTGGTAGCCATTTCTTAGTTCCCTTCAAAAATGTTCAGGTTCGTGCTTCCCGGTCTTTCGGACCGCTCCGCATCTTCCTGGCCTAAATTGCCGGACAATCCGGCCCCCAAGGGTGAGTCGCCTCCCCCCAGATGTCGTCATTCGACATGATTCGGCGC
>JAGRMU010000493.1 GCA_020441165.1 Sedimentitalea sp. | reverse complement strand
GGACGCTTCAGCTTCACCGTCTCCTCGGCGGCGGCGATGATCGCATTGCCCACATACATGCCCATCGAGCCGCCCATGAAGCTGAAATCCTGCGCCGCCGTGACGATCGGAGTTCGCCCGATCTCGCCCGAGGCGACCAGCATCGCCTCCTTCTCGCCGGTGGCCTTCTGCGCCGCCTTCATCCGCTCGGGATAGCGCTTCTGGTCGCGGAAATGCAGCGGGTCCGAGATCGGCGCGGGCACCGCCACCTCGGCGAAGATGCCGCCGTCGAACAGCGCGGCGAAGCGCTCGCGCGGGCTGATCACCATGTGATGGCCGCAATTGGTGCAGACGTTCAGGTTGTCGCTGAGCTCGCGGTGAAAGAGCATGCTGCCGCATTCGTCGCACTTGTGCCACAGGTTCTCGGGCGTCTCGCGGCGCGAGAAGATCGAGTTGATCCGGGGGCGGACGTAATTGGTGATCCAGTTCATCAGGATGCCTCTGCGCGCAAACCGTTGCGGCCCAGATAAGCCGCTGCGCCGCGGATTGCAATCAACGCCGCAGCGCCAGCCGCGCGGCCAGCCAGCAGACGAACATCGTGGCAAAGTCGATGGCCAGCCAGCCGCGCAGCGCCTCGGCGTCGGACATCGAATAGGGCACGGTGAACAGCGACAGCCCGCTCAGCGTGTCGGGCAGCGACACGATCAGCAGCGCCGAGACGTTGTTCACCAGATGCACCGCGATGGCCGGGCCGAGGGTGCCGGCGCGGGCGGTCAGATCGGCCATCAGCACCCCGAAGATCCCTGACCAGAGCGCGATCGGCAGGGCGTTCTGGCCGGCTTCGGCGGGCAGGTAATGCCCAAGCGCGAAGAGCGCCGAGGGCAGCACCATCCAGACCAGCGGGCTGGAGAAGCGCGCCGCAAGGGCTTGCTGGATATAGCCCCGGAACAGCAGCTCCTCGGTCCCGGCCTGGATCAGCACGGCGCCCAGCGACAGCGGCAGGAGCAGCGCCCAAGTCGCCGGCGGCAGGTTCGGCGACAGCGCCGCGCCCATGTCGTAGGGCGGCAGCACCAGCAGCACCGCGCCGAGGATCAGCAGCATCCGCAGCACCCGCCAGAACTGCACCACGGCCAGCGGCAGCGGGCCGATCAGCCCCAGCGGCGGGCGC
>JAGRMU010000492.1 GCA_020441165.1 Sedimentitalea sp. | reverse complement strand
CGCGCAGGTGATCGACCATCTTGACGCGCTCGCCGTGGCGCGCGGGACCGTTGCGCAGGAAACCCAGCGCCAGCGTCTCGCCGAGGGTCGGCGAGAATCCGACAGAGGTGATGTAGCCCTGGTCGTTCAGCGCCACCGGCTCGTCCTCGGGCCCGAAGAGATGCGCCCCGGCGGTGAGCTGCCTTACCGCGCCCACCGGCCGCAGCCCGACCAGCCGCGCGCGGTCCGGATCGGTCAGCCCGGGGCGCTGCGCCATGGTCTTGCCGATGCAGTCCTTGGCGTGCGAGACCATGCGCTCCATCCCGATGTCGAAGGCGGTGGTGCGCCCGTGGATCTCGGCATGGGTGATGAACCCCTTCTCGATCCTGAGCACGTTCAGCGCCTCCATCCCGTAGGGCCCGCCGCCCAGCGCCTCGGCGCGGGTGACCAGCAGCCGGAAGAGGCTGTCGCCATAACGCGCCGGCACCGCCAGCTCATAGCCGTGCTCGCCCGAGAAGGAGATCCGGAAGAGCCGCCCGGCGACCCCCTTCACGCGCACCGGACCGCAGGACATGAACGGCCAGTCCGCCTCGGTCAGCGGCGCGTCGAGCACGCCGTCGAGAAGCTCGCGCGATTTCGGCCCGGCCACGGCGAACTGCGCCCAGTGCTCGGTCACCGACAGGAAGGAGACATCGAGATCGGGCCGCAGGCATTGATGGGCGAACTCGAGATGGCGCATCACCTGGCCCGCGGCGGCGGTGGTGGTGGTCATCAGGTAGTGCTGATCCCCGAGCCGCGCGGTGGTGCCGTCGTCCATCACATGGCCGTCCTCGCGCAGCATCAGCCCATAGCGCACCCGGCCGAGTTTCAGCGTGCTGAAGAGGCCGGTATAGACCAGGTCCAGCAACGCGGCGGCGCCCGGTCCCTGGATGTCGATCTTGCCCAGGGTCGAGACGTCGCAGACGCCCACCGCGTCGCGCACCATCCCGACCTCGCGGTCGCAGGATTGCCGCCAGGTGGTCTCGCCGGGGGCCGGGAAATAGCTCGGTCGGTACCAGAGCCCGGCCTCGATCATCGGCGCGCCGCGCGCGACGCTGGCCTTGTGCGAGGTGGTGAAGCGCTGCGGAGCAAAGCCCTTGCCCTGCGCCCCTGCCC
>JAGRMU010000100.1:5083-10531 GCA_020441165.1 Sedimentitalea sp. | reverse complement strand
TTCGAGGAAACCCGCCCGTCCTCGCTCTGCTATACCTCGGGGACCACGGGCAACCCCAAGGGCGTGCTCTACACCCACCGCTCGACCATGCTCCACACCCTGGTCGGCAACCAGCCCGACGGGCTGGCGATCTCGGCCAAGGACACGGTCATGCCGGTGGTGCCGATGTTCCACGTCAACGCCTGGGGCGTGCCCTACATCGCGGCGGGTGTGGGCGCCAAGCTGGTCCTGCCGGGGCCGGGCCTCGATGGCGAAAGCCTTGTCGGGCTGATCGACGGCGAGGGCATCACCCTGGCGCTGGGGGTGCCGACGATCTGGATGGGCCTGCTGGCGGCGCTGAAGAAGACCGGCAGCACGGCGGCGAGCCTGAAGCGCACCGTGGTCGGCGGCTCGGCGCTGCCGCCCTCGATGATCCCCGCCTTCCGCGACCAGTACGGGGTCGAGCTGATCCATGCCTGGGGGATGACGGAAACCAGCCCGCTCGGTTCGCTGAACCAGCTCTTGCAGAAGCACGAGCATCTGAGCGAGGCCGAGCAGGCGCAGATCCGTCTGGGCCAGGGCCGTCCGCCCTACGGCGTCGAGCTGCGCATCGTCGACGAGGCCGGCCATGTCCTGCCGCAGGACGGCAAGGCGCAGGGCGAGCTGCAGATCCGCGGCCACTGGATCGTGGATACCTATTTCAAGGCCGAGAAGAGCGCGCTGACCGTGGACGGCTGGTTCGACACCGGCGATGTCGCCACCATCGATCCGGACGGTTACATGATCATCCGCGACCGGGCCAAGGACATCATCAAGTCTGGCGGCGAGTGGATCTCGACCGTGGAACTGGAGAACATCGCCATCGGCCATCCGGCCGTCGCCAATGCCGCCGCGATTGCCGCGCGCCATCCGAAATGGGACGAGCGCCCGGTGCTGGTGGTGCTCAAGGCCGAGGGCGCGGAGGTCACCGAGGCCGAACTGCTGGCCTTCTACGAGGGCAAGGTGGCAAGCTGGCAGGTGCCCGACAAGGTGATCTTCGTCGATGCCCTGCCGCTGGGGGGCACCGGCAAGGTGGTCAAGGCCAAGCTGCGCGAGCAGTTCGGCGAGGTCCTGATGAACGGGGAGACGGCGTGAGATGAAACCCCAGGGCCAGTTCACCCCCGACCTGCAGGCCGCCTACGACGCCGATCTCGAGGCGCTGGCGGCGGCCAGGCACGACTGGGCGCGCAGCCCGGTGGCCGAGCGCATCGCGCTGCTGCAGGCGGTCAAGGACGCGCTGATGCCGGTGGCCGAGGGCTGGGCCACCACCGCAGCGCGCAAGAAGCGCCTCGCGCCGGACTCGCCGCTGGCGGGCGAGGAGTGGATCAGCGGGCCCTACGCGCTGATGGGCATGTGCAACGCGCTGATCCATACGCTGTCGCAGATGCCGGGCAAGGCGTTCATCGACCACCTGGCGACGCGCACGCTGCCCACTGGGCAGACCGCGGTGCGCGTGGTGCCACACGCAATCTGGGACCGGCTGCTGCTCTCGGGCGTGAGCGCCGACATCTGGATGCAGCCCGGGGTGGCGGCGGCGGACCTCAAGGCCCATGCCGCGACCGCCTATGACATCGCGCCGGAAGAGCGGGTCGGCAAGGTGGCGCTGGTGCTGGGTGCTGGCAATATCGCCGCGATCTCGCCGCTCGATGCGTTCCAGAAGCTCTTCGTGGAAAACCAGGTGGTGCTGCTCAAGATGAACCCGGTCAACGACTACCTGACCGAGTATCTGCGCGCCGCGCTGAGCCCGCTGATCGCGCGCGATGCGCTGCGCATCGTGCGGGGCGATGGCGCGGCGGGGGCGTATCTCACCGACCATCCGCTGGTCGAGGAGATCCACATCACCGGCGCCGGCGCCACCCATGACGCCATCGTCTGGGGCCCCGGCGAGGAGGGCGTGCGCAACAAGGCCGCCGGCACGCCGAAGAACCCCCGCCCGATCACCTCGGAACTGGGCGCGGTTTGCCCCACCATCGTGGTGCCGGGGCCCTGGTCGAAGGCCGACATCCGCTTTCAGGCCGAGCATATCGCCACGCAGAAGCTGCACAACTCGGGCTTCAACTGCATCGCGGTGCAATCGCTGATCCTGCCCGAGGGCTGGGACAAGGCCGAGGCGCTGCTGACCGAGGTCGGTCAGGTTATGGCGCACCACGCCCGGCGCGAAGCCTATTACCCCGGCGCCGAGGCGCGGCTGGCCGAGTTCGACGCCCATGCCGAGGGCACAAGCGCCTTTCCCCGCGGCCCCGGCGTGCCGCCCTGCCATGTTGCCGACCTGGAGCGCGGCGATACCGAATGGCTGCAGCGCCACGAGATCTTCGCCCCCGCGCTGGGGATCCGGCACCTGCCTGCCCCGGATCCCGAGAGCTATCTGCGCGCGGCCATCGCCTGGGCCAATGACGCGCTCTATGGCACGCTCGGCGGCAATATCCTGATCCACCCGGCGACGATGCGGCAGATCGGCCGCGCCCGTTTCGAGGAGATCATCGCCGAGTTCCGCTATGGCACCATCGCGATCAACGCCTGGTCGGGGCTGGGCTTCCTGCTGGCGCCGGTGCCCTGGGGCGGCTTTGCCGGCGCGACGCTGCAGGACGTGCAGTCGGGCATCGGAACGGTGCACAACAGCTTCATGCTGGAAAAGACCCAGCGCACGGTGGTCGAGGCGCCCTGGGCGCCCTTCCCGCGCAATCTGCTGTCCGGGCGCTTCACCCTGCTGCCGCGCCCGCCCTGGTTCATCACCAACCGCCGCCAGCACCGGATCGGCCGCCTGCTGACCCGGTTCCAGTATCGCCCCGGCTGGCTGAAGCTGCCGCGCATCTTCGTCAACGCTCTGCTGGGATAGCCCGGGACCGGCCCTGGCATGAGACCATGACGGATCAGAAACCCATCGGCAAGCTGGCCGCGCGCAGCGCGGCCAAGCAGGCCAAGCGCAGCGCCAGGAAGCGCGCCCTGGCCGAAAGCGCCATCGAGGCGCTGAAACGCTATGGCTATGCCAACACCACGTTGCGCGACATCGCCGCTCAGAGCGATCTGTCGCTGGGGATGCTGCATTACTATTTCGAGAACAAGGAACAGCTGCTGATCTATTGCGTGCGCCTCTACAAGGAGGCGTTCACCGCCGATATCGGCGCGCGCATCGCCGGTGCCGAGGGCCGCGAGGGCCTGATCCAGGCGTTTGCCGAGGGTCTGGCCGCCGCCATCGCCCGGGATGCGGGCACCCACCGGCTCTGGTACGACATCCGCAACCAGGCGCTGTTCGATGCGGTGTTTCAGCCGGTGGTGGCCGAGATCGAGGACTCGCTCATCGGGCTGGTGCGCCCGCTGGCGCCCGAGACGGCGGACAGGGCGCAGATCGCCGTGCTCTACGGCGCGGTGGACGGGGTCTTCCGACACCTGCTGGAAAGCCAACTCAGCGGCCCCGAGCGCAGCGAGGCGGACCTGGCTGACGCGTTCCGCGGGGTTCTGCGACTGGCTGCCGGCGCCTGACACCCGATGTGCGGGACGGGAACCGGCGACGAGGACTGACCGAGCCTCCTGCGGTGCCAGACCCGGGGGATGTCCAGCCGGACTGTCTCCTCTGCTGTCACGTTACAAATCGCTATGCGCGTCCGACCCGGTCCGCAGGGCGGACGTGATCCGATACACCGGAGAGGGTCCGTTCCGGCGAGACCCATCCCGCGGTGGTTCCTTGCGCGTTGCGCTGCCTCGGCGAAAGACGTGGAAGCGCGGCGGCGGCGCCCTAACTCGCAGGAGCATGGAACGGGCACTTGTCATCGGCGCCTCGGGCGGCATCGGCGGCGCGGTCAGCGACGCCTTGCAACAGCGCGGCACCGCGGTGCGCGCCCTGTCGCGCTCGCGCGACGGGCTGGACCTGACCGACGAAGCCAGCATCGCCGCGATCCTGGGCCGCGAAAGCGGGCCGTTCGATCTGATCCTCGTGGCCAGCGGCGCGCTCGAGATCGCCGGCGCGGCGCCCGAGAAGACCATCGCGCGCATCGACGCCCGCGCGATGATGGACCAGTTTGCGCTGAACGCGGTCGGTCCGGCGCTGGTGATGCGCGAAGCTTTGCGCCTCCTGCCCAAGGATCGCCGCGCGGTCTTCGCGGTGCTCTCGGCGCGGGTCGGCTCGATCGGCGACAACCGACTGGGCGGCTGGATCGGCTATCGCAGCGCCAAGGCGGCGGTGAACCAGGTCCTGCGCACCGGCGCCATCGAGTTCGCGCGCAGCCATCCCGGGGTGATCTGCGCGGCGCTGCATCCGGGCACGGTGCGCACCGCATTCACCCGAAAGTATCTCGGCCGCCACCCGGCGGTCTCCCCGCAAGAGGCAGCCGCCAACCTGCTGTCGGTGATCGAGGGCCTGCGCCCCGAGGACAGCGGCGGGTTCTTCGACTGGCAGGGCAAGGCGGTGCCCTGGTGACGCGCCTGGTTCTGGTGCTGGGCGATCAGCTGTCGGAGGGACTCAGCGCGCTCGCGGCGGCCGATCCGCGCTCCGACGTGGTGGTGATGGCCGAGGTTGCCGAGGAAACCTCCTATGTCCCCCATCATCCCAAGAAGATCGCCTTCGTGCTGGCGGCGATGCGCAAGTTCGCGGCGCGGCTGGAGCGGACGGGATGGCGCGTCGCCTACGCGCGGCTCGACGATCCCGGCAATGCCAATTCCATCGTGGGCGAATTGCTGCGCCGCGCCGAGGAGTACGGCGCGGGGGAGGTGCTGGCCACCGAGCCGGGCGAGTGGCGGCTGATCGACAAGCTGCGCCATGCGCCGCTCAAGGTGCATCTGCTGCCCGATGATCGGTTTCTGGCCAGCCATGCCGAGTTCGACCGGTGGGCCGAGGGTCGCAAGACCCTGCGCATGGAGTGGTTCTATCGCGAGATGCGCCGCAAGACCGGGCTGTTGATGGAGGGCGACGCGCCGGCGGGCGGGCAGTGGAATTTCGACCAGGACAACCGCAAGCGCCCGCCCGCGGGGGTGGATTTCGGCGGGCCGATGCAGTTCACCCCCGACGAGACCGTGACCGGGGTGCTCGACCTGGTCGCGGCGCGGTTCGGGGACCATTTCGGCGATCTGCGCCCGTTTCACATGGCAACCGACCAGGGCCAGGCGCGCCGCGCGTTGGCGCATTTCGTCGCGAACGCGCTGCCCCGGTTCGGCGATTACCAGGATGCGATGCTGCGCGGGCACCGGACGCTCTATCACGCCGGGATCTCGGCCTATCTGAACGCGGGCCTGCTTGGCCCGATGGAGGTCTGCCGCGCCGCCGAGGAGGCCTGGCGCGCGGGCGAGGCGCCGATCAACGCGGTCGAGGGCTTCATCCGCCAGATCATCGGCTGGCGCGAGTTCGTGCGCGGCATCTATTTCCGCGAGGGCGCGGACTATCCCGCGCGCAACGTGCTGCGCCACAGCCGCGACCTGCCGGCGGTCTACTGGGGCGGC
>JAGRMU010000100.1:0-4932 GCA_020441165.1 Sedimentitalea sp. | reverse complement strand
GCCTACGAGTGGGTGGAGGCGCCCAACACCGTCGGCATGAGCCAGTTCGCCGATGGCGGGCTGGTGGCGTCCAAGCCCTATGTCTCGAGCGGGGCCTATATCGACCGCATGTCCGACTATTGCAAAGGCTGCGCCTATGACGTGAAGGCCAAGACCGGCGAGACCGCCTGTCCGTTCAACCTGCTCTACTGGCATTTCCTCGATCGTCACCGCGACCGGTTCGCCCGCAATCCGCGCATGGCCAACGCCTATCGCGTCTGGGAGCGGATGGAGAAGACGCATCGCGACAGGGTGCTTGGCGATGCCGAGGCCTTCCTGCGGCGGCTCGACGAGGGCGATCCGGTCTGAGCGGCGATCCGCGGCGATGCCTGACCCGGAAGACATAACTGCGCCGCAAGCCAGACTCCCCTTGACGATCAGGCGCGATGCAGTTAGTTAGTGATCAATAGCTAACCAATGAGTCCACCATGCCCCGCAAATCTGCACCATCCCGCAAGGCGGAAATCGTCGCCGTCACCTTGCGGCTGGCGGACGAGCTTGGGCCGGACCGGCTGACGACGCAGGCGATCGCCGACGCGGTCGGGCTGACCCAGCCGGCGATCTTCCGGCACTTTCCGACCAAGCAGGCGCTGTGGCAGGCGGTCGGCGAGGCCATCGACGCCCGCATGACCGAGAGCTGGACCGCTGCGCTCGCCGACAATGCCGCGCCGCGGGACCGGCTCGTCGCGCTGATCCTGGCCCAGCTCGGCCATATCGAGCGGACCCCGGCGATCCCGGCGATCCTGCATTCGCGCGAGCTGCAGGGCGAGAATGCCGAGCTGCGCCAGCGCTTCGGCGCGTTGATGGCGCGCTTCCTGAACCTGCTGGCTGCCGAGCTGGCGCGGGCCCGTGCGGCCGGGCTGGTCCGGCGCACGCTCGATCCCGCGGACGGCGCGCTGCTGCTCGTCTCGCTGGTGCAGGGCCTGGCGATCCGCTGGTCGCTCGGCGCGCGCGGCTTCGCGCTCGCGGCCGAGGGCAGGCGGCTTCTCGACATCCAGCTTGCCCTGATGGGGTTCCCCGACGCGCATGGGAGGGACGGCTGATGCGGCGCAAGATCTTCTGGCTGCTCGTGGCGGGCGGGCTGCTCGCCGCCGGTGGCGCGGCCTATGCCTTTCTCAACGAACGCCCGCTGCCGGTGCCGGTGGCGGCGGTCGAGCGCGACGTGCCGGTGACGATCTACGGCCTCGGCACGGTCGAGGCGCGCATCGTCTCGCGGATCGGCTTCGAGGTCGGGGCGGCACTGACCGAGCTGGCCGTGGACAGCAACGACGCGGTCTCCGCGGGGCAGGTCCTCGCCCGTCTGCACCCGGCCGAACAGGAGGCGCGGGTGGCGCGGGCCGAGGCGGCGGTGGCGGCAGCGGCGGCAGGCGAAGGCCGGGCCGAGGCGCAGGTCACCCGCGCCCGCGCGGTTCTCGCGCAGCGCGAAACGGCCAATGCGCGCCAGCAGGCGCTGGCCCGGCGCGACACCATCTCACCCCAGACCGCCGAGGAGGCCGAGCGCGATGTCGCGGTCGCCGCCGCCGATCTCGCCCTGGCCGAGAGCGAGATCGCCGTCGCCCATGCTCAGAGCGCCGATGCCGAGGCGGCGCTGCTTTACGAGCGCACGCTGCTCGACCATCACGTGCTGCGCGCGCCCTTCGATGGGGTCGTGGTCGCGCGCCATGTCGAGGCCGGCACGGTGGTGCGGACGGGCGAGCCGATCTTCACGCTGATGGACCCGGCAAGCGTCTGGACGCTGGCGTATATCGACGAGGCGAGGGCTGGCCCGCTCGCGCCGGGGCAGCCCGCCGAGATCCGGCTGCGCTCGCTGCCGCACGAGGTCTTCCGGGGCCAGGTGGCGCGGATCGGCATCGAGAGCGACCGGGTGAACGAGGAGCGGCGCGTGTGGATCAGCTGCGAGGACTGCCCGTCCTCGATCTTTCTGGGCGAGCAGGCCGAGGTCCGGATCACCGTCGCGACCCTGCCCGAGGCGCTGCTGGTGCCCGAGGTCGCGATCCGCGCCTTCGACGGCCACGCGGGGCGCGTCTGGACGGTGCAGGACGGGATCGCGGCCGAGGCGGCGGTCACCTTCGGCCACCGCACCGAGGACGCGCGGGCCCAGGTCGTCGGTGGCCTGCCGGAGGGCGCCGAGGTGGTGACCGCGCCGGCCCCGGGCCTTTCCGAGGGGCGCCGGGTGCGGGTGATCGGGGAGGACGCGCGATGAACCTGGCCTGGCGCGACGTGCGCCACAACCTCTTCCGCTTCGTGCTGACCTGCCTCGGGCTGAGCCTGCTGATGGCGGTGGTTCTGGCGATGATCGGCATCTACAACGGGCTGGTCGCCGACGCGCTGAACATCGCCCGCGCGCCGAAGGCCGATCTGTGGGTGGTCGAGGCGGGCACCAGCGGCCCCTTCGCCGAGGCCTCGAAGATCCCCGCCGGCACCCGCGACGCGGTGGCGCGCCTGCACGGCGTCGTCGAGGCGGGCAGCATCACCTATCAGACGGTCGAGGCCAGCCATGCCGGACGGGCGCTGCGCCTCTATGTCATCGGTCACGAGCCCGGCCGTCCCGGCGGCCCGCGGGCGATCGCCGAGGGGCGCGCCATCGGGCGCAGCCATTTCGAGATCGTCGCCGACCGCAAGACCGGCCTGCGGCTCGGCGACCGCATCCGGCTCGGGCGGAACGATTTCACCGTGGTCGGGCTGGTCGAGGACGTGATGAACTCGGGCGGCGATCCCGCCGCCTTCATCACCCTGGCCGACGCGCAGGTGCTGCAATCGCAGCTGGCGCCGCCGGCGCAGCGGGTGCAGGAGGCGCGCGGCGCGGGCCTGCTGCAAAGCGCCGATACGGTGGCGGCGGTGATCGCGCGGCTGGAGCCGGGCGCCAACCTCGCAGGCGTCGCGCACACCGTGCGGCAATGGAAGCACCTCGGCGCGCTGACCCAGGCCGAGCAGGAGGCGGTGCTGCTGGGCTCGGTCGTGGACCGCGCCAAGCGGCAGATCGGCCTCTTCCTCGCCATCCTGCTGACCGTCTCGGCGGTGGTGATCGCGCTGATCATCTACACGATGACCATGGAGAAGCTGAAACAGATCGCCACGCTCAAGCTGATCGGCGCCTCCGACCGCACCATCGTCGGGCTGATCGTGCAGCAATCGCTGGCGCTGGGGCTGGTGGGCTGGAGCTTCGGCCTGATGCTGATCCTGCTGGTCAAGGACTATTTCCCGCGCCGGGTGGTGCTGGAGCCGTTCAACGCCGCGGTGCTGGCCGGGATCATCGTGGTGGTCTGCATCGCCGCCAGCGGCCTTGGCGTGCGCGCCGCGCTGAAGGTCGATCCCGCCACTGCGATCGGAGGCTGAGCCGATGGCGTCCCCGCGCACACCGCTGGTCGAGATCGAAGCCGTCTCCAAGCATTTCGGCTCCGGCAGCACCCGGGTCGATGCCCTGCGCGGCATCGATCTGACCGTGCGGCAGGGCGAGGTCGTGGCGCTGCTCGGCCCCTCGGGCTCGGGCAAGACGACGCTGCTCAACATCATCGGCTGCATCATCCCGGCCACCGAGGGGCGGCTCACCCTGGACGGCGAGCTTGTCTTCGATGGCCGCTGGCTGCGCGGCGATCTGCGCCGGCTCAGGCTCGACAAGATCGGTTTCATATTCCAGTTCCACAACCTGCTGCCCTTCCTGAACGCCCGCGACAACGTCGCGCTGGTGCTGACCCTCGCGGGCCGGCCCGCTGCCGAGGCGCAGCGCCGCGCGCAGGAGCTGCTCGACTATCTCGAGGTCGGCCACCGCGCTGCGGCGATGCCGGCGCTGCTCTCGGGGGGCGAGGCGCAGCGCGTCGCCATCGCCCGTGCGCTTGCCAATCGCCCGCGCATCATCCTTGCGGACGAGCCGACCGCCGCGCTGGACAGCAAGCGCGCGGGGATCGTGATGGACCTCTTGCGCAAGGTCGCGGCCGAGCAGGAGGCCTGCATCGTCGCCGTCACCCATGACGAGAAGATCTATGACCGTTTCGACAAGCTGTTCCACCTGCGGGACGGCGTGCTCGAGGATCAGGCGGAGGCCGTCGCATGACCATGACACCATCCCTGTCCTGGCCGCTCCGGATCGCCGCGGGCGTCGCGGTGATCTTCGGGGCGCTGACCATCGCGTCGGGGGGCACCGTGCTTTTCGGCGGCGAGGCCGCGCGGGCGGCGGCGGGCAGGATCGTGCCCGTCGTGCTGTGGTTCAATTTCCTCTCGGGCTTCGCCTATGTGGCCGCCGGGATCGGCATCGCCCTGCGGCGCCCCTGGGCGACAAGACTCTCCATCGCCATCGCCGTCGCGATCGCCGCCGTCTTCGCGCTCTTCGCCCTGCAGGTCGCCCAAGGCGCGCCCTACGAGCTGCGCACCGCCGCCGCCATGACGCTGCGCCTTACGGTCTGGACCCTGATCGCCTGGCTCGCCGTCCGCAGCGCGCCGCAAGGTTCCGGCCCCGCGTGATCCCGGCTCAAGGCGCGCCAGACGGAAGATCGACGGGATCGCCGCTCGAGAAATCGTAACGCTTCTTTTGGCACGATGTATCTTCGTGGAGTCCGATGCGTCCCGCCGCGGTTTGCCTCCAGCGGAATTTACAGTATAGAATGAACTTTTTTGAGCGATTTTTTGGTGCCCGGGGGCGGCATAAACTATTGTTTTTATTATAATAAGTTACATGGCGGCGGGATTTTTTCTTTCACCATGTTTATTGGATTTTTTCGGATTTGTGTCCCACTTTTCCGACGGTGACTTGAGAACGAGGGCCAAGTTTCGGACAGACCAAAGCAAGCGAATTGCTTCGCGGCGTTCTATGCAATTGTTGGGGATTTCTTTGGCTAGGGTCAGGACCCATTGATTTCAGCAGAAGGGCATGGTTCACCGCGCGAAAACGGAGCGGTG
>JAGRMU010000099.1 GCA_020441165.1 Sedimentitalea sp. | reverse complement strand
GCTGGTGGCGCAGCGCGTGATCGCCGACGAGGTTCAGCATCGGCACGCGCCCCTTGCGCGCGTTGTGCAGGTTGGCCGCGCCGTTGGAGAGACCGGGTGCCAGGTGCAGCAGCGTCACCGCCGGCTTGCGGGCCATCCGTGCATAGCCGTCGGCGGCGCCGGTCACGACGCCCTCGAAGAGCCCCAGCACGCAGCGCATCAGCCTGGTGCGGTCCAGCGCGTCGACGAACTGCATCTCCGAGGTGCCGGGATTGGCGAAACAGATCTCGACCCCGCCGGCATGCAGCGAGCGCACGACGCTTTCGGCGCCGTTCATCGGCCTGGTCGTGTCGGTCATGCGATGGCCTCCCGGAAAGTGGTCAGGAAGGATTGCGCGTTGTCGGCCAGCGACGGGCCGAGATAGCCGCCCTCCTGCACCAGCACGGTCGGCAGCCCGAGTGCGGCGATGCGGCGGGCCATCTCGGCGAACCCGTCCGGGTAGACGCCCACCGCCGCCAGCGGATCGTCCGCGGCCATGTCGAAGCCCAGCGAGACCACCAGGGCCTGGGCGTCGAAATCGCGGATCGCGGCCAGGCCGCGGTCGAGCACCGCCAGAACCGCGTCCTGGCTGGCGCCCTGGTCGAGCAGCAGGTTCAGCGTCTTGCCCGCGCCCGCGCCCGCGCCGGTCTCGTCGGCGTGGCCGAGAAAGAAGGTCGGGTAGGTCGCCGGATCGGGATGCAGCGAGCAGAAGAAGATGTCGCCCCGCTCGTAGAGGATGTCCATGCTGCCGTTGCCGGTGTGCACATCGACGTCCAGCAGCGCCACCCGGTCCCATTTGCGGCTGAGGTGATGGGCGGCGATGCAGGCGTTGTTGAAGAAGCAGAACCCGTTCGCGCAATCGCGCATCGCGTGATGCCCGGGCGGGCGGCAGAGCGCATAGGCGGCGCGGGCGCCGCCGGCCACATCCTCGGCGGCCTCCATGGCGGTTTGCGCCGACCAGTAGGCGGCCTCCCAGCTGCCCTCGGTCAGCGGCGTCGAGGTGTCGGTCATCCACCAGCCGAGCTGGCCGTGAATGTCCTTCGGCTCCCTGCCGCGGCGCACGCCGGGATGCATGGTCGGGATGGCCAGCGCGTCCGGCCCCGCGCTTTCGACGAAACGGGCATGGGCGGTCGGCAGGAAATCGACATAGGCGGGATTGTGCACTGCCTTGATCGGGTCCAGCCCGTGATCGCGCGGCGCAAAGACCCCGAACCCGTTGCGGATGAGCATGTCGCGCAGGATCTCGGCCCGCTGCGGCTGCTCCTGGTGGGGCATTCCGGCGCCGCGGCGGAAATAGATCTCGGGCGCGTGGCGCAGCTGGCGTTCGTCGAAATAGGCTTTCATCCCGGATCCTTCCCCGTCAGGCCGCGATCTGCCGTTGCAAGGCAGCGAGCGCGCTTTCCACCACGTCCATCATCTCGTCGATCTGCGCGCGGGTGACGATCATCGGCGGGCAGAAGGCCATGGCATCGCCCATGTTGCGCGAGATCACGCCCGCCTCCTGCAGGATGCGGTTCATCATGCCGCCGCGCTCGGCCGGGGCCGCGCCGGGCTTCAGCTCCAGCGCGGCCAGCAGGCCGACGCCGCGCGCCTCGGCGACCAGCGGATGATCCGACAGGGCCGCCAGCCGCCGCTGCATGTGGCCGCCGGTTTCGGCGGCGTTGTGCACCAGGTCCCGCTCGTCGATGATGGCGAGGTTTTCCAGCGCCACTGCCGCGCCCACCGGATGCCCGGAGGCGGTGAACCCGTGGCCGAGCACCCCGATCCGGTCGCTTTCGGCGGCGATCGGCGCGAACATCCGCTCGTTGATCATGAAGGCGGACATCGGGAAATAGGACGAGGTGAGCTGCTTGGACATCACCATCACGTCCGGCTTGATCCCGAACGTGTCCGAGCCGAACATCCGCCCGGTGCGCCCGAACCCGCAGATCACCTCGTCGGCGACCAGCAGGATGTCATGGCGCGACAGGACCGCCTGGATCTTCTGCCAGTAGGTCCGGGGCGGCACCACGACGCCGCCCGCGCCCATCACCGGCTCGGCGAAGAAGGCGGCGATGGTGTCCGGGCCCTCGCGCTGGATCAGCGCCTCGAGCTCCTCCGCGCAGCGGGTGGCGAAATCCTCCTCGGTCTCGCCCTCCTGCCCCTCGCTGTAATAATGCGGCGCGCGGGTGTGCAGCACGTTGGCGATCGGCAGGTCGA
>JAGRMU010000491.1 GCA_020441165.1 Sedimentitalea sp. | reverse complement strand
TGCCGGTGACGATCTGCAGAACCAGACAGAAGGCCAGGACGATACCCCAGATCCACATCCAGTTCAGGTTCTTCGGGGTCGGGATCATGATCGTGTCGTAGATCAGCCCGATGACCGGCAGGCGGTTCTCCACCCACTTCTCGGCGCCGGTCTTGGGTTCGTAATGGTCGTGCGGAATTCCGGACATCTCAGCGCCTCCCTATCCCAGTTGGATCGTCGTTTCGTCGAGAAATTCCGCGACCGGGATCGGCAGGTTCTCGGGCGCCGGTCCCTTGCGGATGCGTCCGGCCGTGTCGTAGTGCGAGCCGTGGCAGGGGCAGAACCAGCCGTGGAAATCGCCCGCCCCGTCGCCCAGCGGCACGCAGCCCAGATGGGTGCACACGCCCCATTGCAGCAGCCACTCGCCGGCCTCGTCCATGGTACGGTTCTCGTCGGTGGCCGGTACCTGACCGGCGATGTTGGCATTGCGCGCGATGGGGTCGGGCAGCGTGCTGACATCGACCGCGCGGCCCTCGGCGATCTCTTCCTCGGTGCGGCGGCGGATGAAGATCGGCTTGCCCAGGAACTTGACGCTGATCTGGGTGCCGACCTCGACGCCGCTGACGTCGACGCGGATCGAGGACAGCGCCTGCACGTCCGCCGAGGGGTTCATCTGGTCGATCAGCGGCCAGACCGCCGCGCCCACGGCCACGGTTCCGGCGCCGGCTGTGGCGTAATAGAGGAAATCTCTGCGGTTGCCTTCGTGGTCTTCTGCGTGGGACACGAGGTTCTCTCCAATTCCAGCGCCCGGCAGCGGGCAGACAAGCGACTGTGCCGTCGCGCGAACGGCCTCTCAGGGCGGCTGTTTAGCCGGGTGCGGCTGACTCGTCCAGCGGTCAAAGGCGCGCAGGAAGTCGCACCTGCCGCGCTGTTGCGGATTTGACGGGCCGGCGCGCCGGGTCCGTCTCATGCCGCCGGGGGCCGCGTCGCCTCCATGGCGGGGCGGGCGTCGAAGCGCTCGAACCAGGCGGCCAGCGCGTCGTTTCCGTGCCGCCAGTTGCGGGCGTTCAGGCGGAAATCCAGGTAGCCCAGGGCGCAGCCGACCGAGACATGGCCCATGCTCACGGGGCCCGACAGGTGGCTCATCCAGAGGCTGTCGAGGGCGCGCAGCGCCCGCGCGATCTTGGCCCATTGCGCCTCGATCCAATCGGAGGACTGCTTCTCCTCCGGGCGCAGGCGCTTTTCATAGACCATCGAGACCGCCGAATCCATGATCCCGTCGCCGGTTGCCTCGAGGGTCAGCGCCTCCCACCGCCCGGCGGTCTGCGGATAGAGACCGCCGCCGAAAAGATCGTTCAGATAGGCCGTGATGACACGGCTGTCATAGAGCGTGGCGCCATCGGGGCGGGTCAGCGCGGGCAGTCTGGCCAGCGGGTTGGCTGCCTTCAGGGCCTCGTCGGAGGCCAGCGCCGTGGTCACCACGCTCGCCAGTTCGACGGCATCGGCCCGGTCCAGTTCGTGCAGCAAGACCATGACCTTGCGCACGAAAGGTGAGGCCGGAGAGTGAAAGAGCTTCATGGTCCTGTCCCTACATGGTCCCCGCGA
>JAGRMU010000490.1 GCA_020441165.1 Sedimentitalea sp. | reverse complement strand
TCGCGCTTGCGGTCATGCTCGCGCAAGATGGAGGTGACGCTGCGCACGCTCAGCCCCTGATGCTCGGAAGCGCGGTATTCGAAGCGGAACTGCTCGGTCATCCGCGCCCGCCCCTCGTCACTGAGCAGCTTGCACCGGTTGCGCAACCCGATGGCAATCATGCCGATGCCCACCGCCAGCGCGAAGATCAGCGCGAAGGGCTCGACCGCCCCGGCCTCGACCCCCGAGCGGACCGCGTAGAAAAGAACGATGATCGACAGCACCGACAGCACCTTCGAGATCAGCCGGTAGGCCTTCATCTGCGAGAGCTGCGCGCGCAGCAGCAGCTTGAGCCGCTCGGCCAGCGCCTCGGGCGTGCTCACGCCGCCCAGAACGATGCCGCGCAGCTCGATGATCGCGCATCCCGTCTGCCGGTCGGGCACGGCGAAGCGCTGCCCCTGCGCCCATCGTCCGGCGACCGGGTCCCAGCGCGCCAGCTCGCCCTGCCCGCCCTCGCGGCGCAGGCGCAGCGCGTAGGCCGAACGCGGCGCCGCCTCGGGATCGGCGTCGCGAACCCATTGCGCTGTCTGGATGCTGCTGCCCTTGGGGTCGCCGAAGAACACGTCCACCGGCAGCGAGGCCAGCTCGGCCGGCACCGACGCCTCGGAATAGGGCCAGATATCGCCCAGGATGGGATAGGACGCGGGCATCTCAGGCGGCCTCCACCACGGTCAGGCGGCTCATCGTCAGGTGACCGGCCCGGCGCAGCCCGGTCTGGCGCAGCCGGGCCTGAAGATCGGTCACCGCAAGCGTGTCGCGATAGTCCCAGAAGACCGGGAAATCCCCCGGCGCGCAGCTGTGCAGGTTGCGCAGAACCGGGTCCGAGAGGCTCTCGTCAAGGGTCCGGCGCACCGGTTGCTTCACCGGCAGGGTGCTGTTGGCCCCGGCCTCGCGGGCGATCATCAGGTATTCGAAATCGGCCGGGCTGGCATCCTGGCCGGGGCCGAAGATACGCACGGGACCGAGCCGCGGCCGCGCCTCCTCCGGCAGGCTCTCGAGCGCCGCGCGCACCACGTCGGCCATGATCAGCCGCTGCTCGCGCACGGTCAGATCGGGTTGCTGCAAGGTCATGGTCAGCGGGGCGATGCCTTCGACGCGCAGCAGTCCGGGGGACTGCGACAGCGTCAGATCGGCCGTGCCGATCACCCGCTGCCGGCGCAGC
>JAGRMU010000098.1:2853-3563 GCA_020441165.1 Sedimentitalea sp. | reverse complement strand
TCCGGGGGATCGCCCGCTGCCGCCGCCGGGCTGGTCACCTATCCGCGCTTCGAGGACGCCAAGCCGCACCGCTGGACCGGCCGCGCCCCGGACTCCTATCCGATCCACGGCATCGACGTGTCGCGCTACCAGGGCGCGATCGACTGGGCCCGGGCCCGCGATGCCGGCGTCTCCTTCGCCTTCCTCAAGGCGACCGAGGGCGGCGACCGGCTGGACCCGAAGTTCAAGGAGTTCTGGCGCGGCGCGAAACAGGCCGGGGTGCCGCGCGGCGCCTATCACTTCTACTATTTCTGCCGCCCGGCGGCGGAACAGGCGCGCTGGTTCATCCGCAACGTGCCGCGCGACAGCGCCGCCCTGCCCCATGTGCTGGACATGGAATGGAACCCCTTCTCGCCGACCTGCACCTTCCGCCCCGACGGCGCCGTGGTCCGGGCCGAGGCCGAGATCTTCCTCGACATGCTCGAGGCCCATTACGGCCGCCGCCCGGTGCTCTACACCACCATCGACTTCTTCCGTGAAACCGGCATCGGCCGCCTGCAGAACACCGAGTTCTGGCTGCGCTCGGTGGCCGGGCACCCGAGGCAGATCTATCCCGGCGCCTACTGGACCTTCTGGCAGTACAGCGGCACCGGCATCGTGCCGGGAATCTCCGGCACCGTCGATCTCAACGTCTTCAACTATTCCCCCGAGGCCTGGCTGCGCTGGTCGGG
>JAGRMU010000098.1:1950-2792 GCA_020441165.1 Sedimentitalea sp. | reverse complement strand
CGGCGGCTGATGCGTCCTTGGTGGCAGCGGTCACGCCCTTGTCGGCGGCCGGCGCCTCGATCTGGCCCAGCAGCCATTTCGCGCGGGCGATGTGCTCGCGGGCGATGCTCAGCTTGCGTTCGAGGCGGGGGATCTTCGAGGGGTTCCCGGTCTCGGCGATCTCCTCGAGCAGCGCGGCCTCCTTGGCGATCAGCTTGGCCATCACCTTCTCGACATCCTCGGGCTTGATCTTGCCGATCTTCCCGGCCTTGAGCCGGTCGTTGTAGTCGTCGACCTTGCCGGCCAGCTTCTTCAGCCCCATCCTCTGCCATCCTTTCCAATGCCGTCGATCCGCGCGCGTATCGCACGTCCGTGTATCAGTCCTGTGTCGCCCCTGCCGCGGCCACGTCCGAGGCGCCCGACGCCGCCTCGTCGATCTCGTCCTCGTCCAGCGCCAGGATGCGCTCGACCTCGGCCATCGAGGGCTCGGGTTCGGCGTAGTAGCTGCGCGCCGCGCCGATCAGATCACGCATGGCGCTGTAGGCATAGTTCGAATCGTTCAGGAACGAGGTCGCCGCCTCGGCGCTGAGCCAGCCCTTGCGGATCAGCGAATCGACCAGCCGCGTGGTGTTGCGCGCATCCTCCTCGACCTGCGCCACCTCGTGATCCAGCCAGAGCGTGCTGCGCTCGCCCGGCGCGGCCTCTTCGAGGCGGTGGATCTCGACCACGATGCGGGCGATCTCGGTGCGCAGCCCGTCATAGATCTCGGTCACCGTGCCGAGTTCTCGGGTCGTGTATTCCTGCACGTTCTTGCGCAGATGCTTGACCGCCTTGACCGCGCGCACGATCTGCCCGGCCACGTC
>JAGRMU010000098.1:976-1886 GCA_020441165.1 Sedimentitalea sp. | reverse complement strand
TCGACGATCGCGGCATAGAGCGTCTTGACCCGGTGCTCATAGCGCTCGTCGATGTTGAAATCGAAGGGCTGGCGGCTGATGCGCACCGTCTCGGCGATGTTGCGCGACTCGAACACCTCGCTCCGGTGCAGGTTCAGCCCGTGCAGGATCAGCTCGACCGCGTTGTCGTAAAGATGCCCGACCTCCTTGCGCAGCGCGATCTCGATGGTCTGCGGAAAGGCGTCGACCGCCTCGGAGAGGTATTTAGGCTTGCTCAGGTCGGTCACCGGCTCGGGGATGCGCCGCTCGAGGAAACGGACCAGCCGGTTCAGCATCGGCAGCATCAGCGCCACGCCGAGCACGTTGAAGATGGTGTGGAACACCGCCAGTTTCAGCGCATAGTCGGTATCGGCGATGCCGACGCCGGCGCTGACCCAGTCCACCGCCTCGCGCAGCGGAACGATCAGCACCAGCGCCACCAGGGCGGTGACCGAGTTGAAGATGAAATGCGCCAGCGCCAGGCGCTTGCCCTGGTGGTTGGCCGAGAGCGAGCCGATCACCGCGGTGACCGTGGTCCCGATATTGGCGCCGATCGCCAGCGCCAGCGCGTTCTCATAGGTGATCTGCCCGGCGGCCAGGGCGGTGATGATCAGCACCATCGTCGCGTGGCTCGACTGCATGACCACCGTCGCGATCATCCCGACCAGCGTGTAGACGGCCAGGCCCAGCACCCCGGTCAGCGCGAAGCGCGACAGGTCGATCTGGTCCTTGAAGGCGTCGAACCCCTCTTTCATGTAGTGGATGCCGAGGAACAGGAAGCCGACGCCGCCCAGGGCATAGCCGATCCCGCGCAGGACCTTCGATGTCTGGAACACCAGGATGATGCTGAGCGCGATCATCGGCATCGCGTAGGCGGCGATATTGACCTTCA
>JAGRMU010000098.1:496-856 GCA_020441165.1 Sedimentitalea sp. | reverse complement strand
ACCAGCGAGCTCGACTGCATCAGCGTGGTCGAGACGATCCCGAACAGAAGCGAGCGCGGAACCGAGCTGGTCGCCCGCTCCAGCAGCCGCTCGAGCGTGCCGCCGCTGAACAGCTTGAAGCCGTCCTCGAGCATCAGCATGCCGAAGAGAAAGATCGCGACGCCCGCCGCGATCTGCTGGAAATCCGCGCTGGCCCAGAAGGCGATCACCAGCGCGGTGATCGCGACCGGAAGAAGGTATCGTTTCACCCCGCCGCCCCGCTTTGCCGGGCGCAGCGCCGCGCGGCTCCCGCCGCGCCGTCCGACCCGCGCCTCATGGCAGCATCATGCCGCGCAGCACGAAATAGAACAATGCCGCCAG
>JAGRMU010000098.1:0-278 GCA_020441165.1 Sedimentitalea sp. | reverse complement strand
CCGACATGGGTGGCCAGCACGCCCTGCGCGACGTGGCTGAGCTGCTGGTCGAGGAACTCGCGCAGGAAACCGACCCCGAACACCGCGCCGAGCGCCACATGGGTCGAGCTGATCGGCATGCCCAGCTGGCTGGCGACGATGACGGTCAGCGCCGCCGAGAGCGCGATGCAGAAGGCCCGGCTGCGGTCCAGCTCGGTGATCTCGGACCCGACGGTGCGGATCAGCTTGGGCCCGAAGAGCGCCAGCCCCACCGAGATGCCGAGCGCGCCGATGGCCAT
>JAGRMU010000489.1:681-1755 GCA_020441165.1 Sedimentitalea sp. | reverse complement strand
GCCATCGCGATCATCGCCCGCTGCCGCATCCCGCCCGAGAATTCGTGTGGGTACTGCCGCAGCCGGCGCGCGGGTTGCGGGATCGACACCATCTCGAACAACCGCTCGGCTTCTTTCAGGGCGGCCCGCCGAGACATCGCGTCGTCATGCAGCAGGATCGCTTCCGCGACCTGCCGGCCGACCGGGATCACCGGGTTGAACGCGGACAGCGGGTCCTGGAAGATGCAGCCGATGGCCTTGCCGCGGATACGGCGAATGCGCGACGGCGGCATCCCGATCAACTCCTGGCCGCGAAACCGCGCGCTGCCGGAAACCCGGGTGCCGCGCGGCAGCAGCTGCAGAAAGGCCATCATAGCAATCGACTTGCCCGAGCCGCTTTCGCCGACCACCCCCAGCACGCCGCCGGCCTCCAGCGTCAGGTCGATGCCCAGCAACGCCTCGGCCCAGCGGCCGTCGGGACCCGGAAAGGAAACGCGCAGATCGGTGAGCTCGAGTAGCGGTGCGGTCACGCGATCCTCCGGTCGAACACGTCGCGCAGCCCGTCGCCCAGAAACGAGGTCGCCAGCACCACCGACAGGATCGCCATGCCGGGGCCGAAGGCGATCCACCAGTCATAGAACCGTGTCGCGCCTTCGGAAATCATGCTGCCCCATTCGGGGCTGGGCGGTGTCGCTCCAAGACCGATGAAGCTGAGCGAGGCCGCCAGCAGCACCACCTGGCCAAAATCCATCGTCGCGTTGATCAGGGTCGGCGTCCAGCACAGCGGCAGGACATGCACGCCGAGAACCCGGAACCTGCCGGCACCACCTGCGACCGCCGCTTCGACATGCTCTCTTTCCCTAACCTCCAGAACCTGTGCCCGCATCAGCCGGGCGTAGATCGGCCACCAGACGATGATCATGGCGATCGACGCATTGGCAAGGCCCGGCCCAAGCATCGCCGCCACCGCCATTGCCAGCAGGATCGGCGGAAATGACACGGTGACGTCGACAAGGCGCATGATGATCGCATCCCACCAGCCGCCGAAAAACCCGGCGACCGCGCCGAACGCCGACCCAATCGCCACGGCACAGG
>JAGRMU010000489.1:0-550 GCA_020441165.1 Sedimentitalea sp. | reverse complement strand
CCAGCGGCCAGAACTGGATTGTCAGAACGGTGATCAGCCAGAAAACGATGATCGCCGTGCCGATCCTGGCGGTGGGGGGCAGCCGGCGGACCAGCCAGCGCAGTCCGGCCAGCCGGGATCGGCGCGCCGCGGCAGGCAAGGGAGGCGACAGGTCGGCCATTCAATGCACCTTGATCCGGGGGTTCGCCCAGGCATAGGCGATATCGGTCAAGAGGTTGGCGATCAGGAAGGCGACGGCGCCGACGATGGTGACACCGCCGATGGCCGGATAATCCAGCGAGGCGGCGGCGCGCACGGCGTAGGACCCGATCCCCGGCCAGGCGAAGATCGCCTCGGTCAGCACCGCGCCGGTCAGCAGATAGGCGAAGGTGAACCCGAGGATGGTCAGCAGCGGGATCATGGCGTTCGGCAGCGCATGATGGATCAGCACCACCCGTTCCGGCGCGCCCTTGGCGCGGGCTGTGCGGGCATAGTCCTGGCCCAGCCCTTCGATCAGCGACGATCGCACCAGCCGGGTGATGATACCGGTGACCGCCCAGCCCAGAACAAA
>JAGRMU010000488.1 GCA_020441165.1 Sedimentitalea sp. | reverse complement strand
TCCCGCTGAGCCACGCGGCCATCGCGGCGGCCATCGAGCTGAACGGCGCCGCGGTCGAGCGCAACCTGCGCGCCTTCGAGATCGGGCGCTGGGCGGTGCTGCATCCCGAGGAGGCGGCCGGGCTGCTGAGACCGAAGGTGACGGCGCTGCCGACATCGCTGGAAGAGAAGATCGCCTATCGCGCCGAGCATCTGGCCGCCTATCAGGGCCGGCGCCTGGCCAGGCGCTATCGCAAGCTGGTGGACGGGATCGAGGATAAGGGGCTGCGCGAGGCGGTTGCCAAGGGCTATCACAAGCTGCTGGCCTACAAGGACGAATACGAGGTCGCGCGGCTGCTGCTGAGCAGCCGCGAGAAGGCCGCCGCCGAGTTCGACGGCGAGTTCCGGATGACCTTCCATCTGGCGCCGCCGATCCTGGGCGGCACCGATGCGGACGGGCGCCCGAAGAAGCGCAGCTTCGGACCGTGGCTGACCGGCCCGCTGCGGGTGCTGAAATCGCTGAAGGTGCTGCGCGGCACACCCTTCGATCCCTTCGGCTACAGCGCCGAGCGGCGGATGGAGCGGGCACTGATCCGGCAATACCAGGCAGACATGGCGGAGTTTCTGGCCAAGGTCACGCCGGCGAGCCGCGACAGCGCCATCGCCCTGGCCGCTCTGCCGCTGGAGATCCGCGGCTTCGGGCCGGTCAAGCGGGCCAGCGAGGCCAAGGCGGCCAAGCGGCGCGAGGAACTGCTGGCGGCCTTCCGGCAGGGCGGCGGCGGGATGGCGCAGGCGGCCGAGTAGGAGCGCGCGATTGCGGGTGGGCGAAAACCGGCGATGGATTTCCCTGCCGATCCGCCCTAAGAGAGCGGCGCGGCCCGTGGCGGGCCCGCCCCTGACACCCGGCACCGCGTTCGAGGCAGCGACATGGCAGTTGGCATTTTCGATTCGGGGCTGGGCGGGCTGACCGTCCTGAACGCGGTGCAGCGCCGTCTGCCCGACGTGGAGTTTCTCTATTTCGCCGACAGCGCCAACGCGCCCTACGGGGTGCGCGATGCCGACGACGTGTTCGAGCTGACCCGCCGGGCGGTGGCGCGGCTCTGGGAGGGGGGCTGCGATCTGGTGGTCCTGGCCTGCAACACCGCCAGCGCCGCGGCGCTGCGCCGGATGCAGGAGGGTGGGCTGCCGCAGGGCAAGCGCGTGCTGGGCGTCTTCGTGCCGCTGATCGAGGCGCTGACCGAGCGGCAATGGGGCGACAATTCGCCGCCGCGCGAGGTCGAGGTCAAGCATGTGGCCCTGTTCGCGACCCCGGCCACCGTGGCCAGCCGCGCCTTCCAGCGCGAGCTGGCCTTCCGCGCCATCGGCGTCGATGTCGAGGCGCAGGCCTGCGGCGGGGTGGTCGATGCCATCGAGGAGGGTGACATGATCCTGGCCGAGGCGCTGGTGCGCAGCCATGTCGACGCGCTGAAGCGCAAGATGCCGCACCCGCAGGCGGCTGTGCTGGGCTGCACCCATTACCCGCTTCTGGAGGGAACCTTCCAGGATGCCCTGGGCGCGGATGTGAAGGTGTTCAGCCAGGCCAACCTGGTGGCCGAGAGCCTCGCCGATTACCTCAAGCGGCATCCCGGCATGCTGGGGCGCGGCGCGCCGGGCTATCTGACCACTGGCAATCCCGGCCGGGTGAGCGACCGCGCGACGCAGTTCCTGCGCCGCGAGATCCGCTTTTCGGCGGCCTGACTTCGATCAAGGCGGCGCCGGCCTGAAACGGTTAATCCCGCCGCAGGAGAGCTGCGGCATCGCTTGCAAGGGACAAGGAAGAGGTCCGACATGACCCATCGAATCGCGATCCTGGGCGCCTCGGGCTATACCGGCGCCGAGCTGGTGCGGCTGATCGCGCAGCATCCGAACCTGGAGATCGTCGCGCTCTCGGGCGAGCGCAAGGCCGGCATGACCATCGCCGAGGTCTTCCCGCATCTGCGCCACATGGACCTGCCGCCGCTCTGCCGGATCGAGGAGATCGATTTCGTGGGCGTCGACCTGTGTTTCTGCGCGCTGCCCCACAAGACCAGCCAGGAGGTGATCCGCGATCTGCCCGGCGATCTGAAGATCGTCGATCTGTCCGCCGATTTCCGGCTGCGCGATCCGGCGGCCTATCGGCAGTGGTACGGCAACGAGCACGCGGCCCTGAAGCAGCAGGAAGAGGCGGTGTACGGGCTGACCGAGTTCTACCGCGACGAGAT
>JAGRMU010000487.1 GCA_020441165.1 Sedimentitalea sp. | reverse complement strand
CCCTGGACAGCTCGCCTGCCCCGCGATGCCGAGCCCGGCAGCCGGCGCAGCGCGCATGACATGCGCCTGTCGGTGCTGAACTACCCGCTGGAGGGCTGGACCGATGCGGTGACCATGAACCTCTGCATGGGGCTGGCGGTGAACGCGCAGCTGGCCGAGATGGGACAGGTCTCGTACCAGCCGCTGGCCGAGGCGATCCGCAAGCTGGCCCCGATCGAGGCGCGCCATGCGGAACTGGCCGAGGAGGGGCTGGTCCGGCTCTTGGACGAGGGCGAGACGGATGCCATCGCCGCCTCGGTCGCCTACTGGCGCCCGCGGGTCGCGGCGATCTTCGGCGCGGTGCCGCAGGACCGCTTCGCGCAGCTTCAGGCCTGGGGCTTGCGCAAGCGCGACAACGCGGCGCTGCGCGAGGCCTGGTCGGAGGCGCTCGACGCGAAACTGGCCGGTCTCGGACTGAGCGCCTGAGGCAAGGCACTTCTGTCCGAAGCGCGGAGACTGAACCGACGACCAGAATAATCGCCGTCGCGCTCGCCGGTACTCTCGGAACGTGCCGGGCATGGAACCGGATCACGTGGCGCAGGCGGCAGGCTCAGCCGCGACGGCAGGTTCGACCGAAGGGTCTATTCGGGGATCACGGCGCCTACCGCGGCCTGATAGGGGTGCTCCGGCGCCGCCTCGACCGATGCCTTGGTGCCCGGCATGATCTCGAATCTGGGGTTGAACTGGACCATCAGCCCGGCCAGCTGGACGAGCAGCCCGACATCGCCCTCGACCTGTGCGGTGCCATCGGCGATCTGCGCGTCGAGTCCCTTTTCGCCGGTCATCGTCTGCTCCAGATCGGCCCGGTTGATGGTCAGCGTGAGATCGGCATCGGGTGCCTGGTAGCCAGCGATATTGGTGAGCGTGGCGTTTCGCAGCTCGACGACGAAGCTCTCGCCTGTATCGGGTGTGACGAGGTTCATGGTGAATTCGAACCCTTCGGCGCGACGGCTATCCATCTTGATACCGAGGAAGTCGAGGAAGAGCCCGGTCGACATCGCCCGGACCACGTCGGGGCTGGAGCTGTCGGCCATCGCGCCCTGCGGAATGCCGGTGCGCAGCTCGTAGGTGGCGGCCAGGAAGCTGTTGCGCAGGCCGGGGTTCTCCTGCAGGTAGCCGAGCTGCTCGAATACATCCGCCAGCAGGTCCTTGGCCTCTGCATTGTCCGGCTCGGCCTCCACGAGCTTGTTCACGATTTCGGTGGCGAGTAGATATTCGCCCGCATCGTGCAGCTCGCGTCCGCGCGCGATGATCTTGTCCGAGCCGCCCATCATCTCGACATAAAGCGGCGCGGAGTCCTCGGGCGAGAGTGGGATGAGAGTCGCCGGGTTGCAGTCCCAGAACCCGAGGAAACGCTGAATCACCCCACGCGCATTGTGCTCGGGCGAGCCGTGATAGCCCCGGCAATGCCATTTCTTCTGCAGGCTATCGGGCATCTTGTAGACGTTGTGGATCTGGTTGATCGTCACGCCCTGGTTGGCAAAGTGCAGCACCTGGTTGTTCATGTTGGCATAGAGGTCGCGCTGGTCGCGCAGCACCTCCTTGATGCGGTCGTTGCCCCAGCGCGGCCAGTGATGCGACTGGAACATGACCTCGGCCTCCTGCCCGAACCGGTAGAGCGCATCGTTGATGTATTGCGACCAGTTGAGCGCGTCGCGCACCTGGGCACCGCGCAGCGTGTAGATGTTATGCAGCGTAGCGGTGACGTTCTCGGCCATCCACAGCGCCTTCATCTCGGGGATGTAGGTGTTCATCTCGCGCGGGGCTTCGGTGTTCGGCGTGTTCTGGAAGATCATCCGCACGCCGTCGATCTCAAACTCCTCGATCGGCTCGGAGACGAAGCGGGTCGGCGCGATCAGGCCCGGATTGCCGGCCGGGATGCGATGGCCGAGGCCCTGGGTGACGAAGCCGTGCGGCGCGACGGGCAGCAGCAGGCCGTACTGGTAGAACAGGCGCCGGTTCATGGCGTTGCCGGCGAAGACGTTCTCGGACATCGTGAACTGCATGAAGTCGCGCGGGGCGATGATCTCGACCCGGCCCTCGGCCACGTCCTCGGGCGAGACGATGCCGCGCACGCCGCCCCAGTGGTCGCCATGGGTGTGGGAATAGATCACCGCCCGGACGGGCAGCCCGTCGCCGACATGTTCCTGGAACAACTCCCAGGCGGCGCGCGCGGTCTCGGTCATGGTGATCGGGTCGAACACGATCCAGCCGGTCTCGCCGCGCACGAAGGTCATGTCCGACAGGTCGAAGCCGCGCACCTGGTAGATGCCCGGGATCACCTCGTAGAGCCCGAAGTTGTTGTTCAGCCGCGCGATCCGCGTCATCGACGGATGGATGCTGTCGAAGTCCCTGTCTTCGTTCAGGAAATCGTATTCCGACTTGTCGAGCGCGACGTTGCCGGCATCGGCCATGATCTTCGGGTCGCTGCGCTCGGCGATGAGGCCGCGCGCCTGTTCCTCGAAATCCCGGATATCGTCGAAGGGAAGGGCCTGCTTGGCCTCCTGCAGCACCGCCTTGGTGTATTCGGAGGGCGCCTTGCCCTTGGGGTGGAAATGGCCTTCGAGGGGGGCCTGCTGGGCGCGCGCGGCGCCGCCCTCGAAGACGAGATCGCCGCCGAGGGCGAAGGCAGCGCCGAGGGCGGGCACCGTGCCGAGAAACTCGCGTCTGCTGGTCATTTTGGGACTCCCTGTCCGGTCGCGTTGGCTTTGCGCAACCTGTCACGAATACGAAATGTGCGCCACGCCTCCCTTGGTCAATTTTTCGCGGGGGCGGAACCGGCGCGGCGGGTGGATCGGGCGGAGCGCGGCGGGAACGCCTGTCTGCCGATGCGGCGCAGCGGGATTGATTTCCGGCCGCGGTTTCGGCACATCGGGCGGGAAGCAACGGAAGGCCTGCCCATGACCCGCATCGACGCCAAGTTCGCCGACCTCAGAGCGAGGGGCAAGAAAGCCTTCGTCGCCTACGTGATGGCGGGCGATCCCGACTACGACACCTCGCTGGAGGTGGTGAAGGGCCTGCCGGGCGCCGGGGTGGACGTGATCGAGCTGGGCGTGCCCTTCACCGATCCGATGGCCGACGGGCCGACCATCCAGCTGGCCGGGCAGCGGGCGCTGGCGGCCGGGATGACGCTGGAGCGCACGCTGGCGCTGGCCACCGAGTTCCGCAAGACCGACCAGAGCACCCCGATCGTGCTGATGGGCTATTACAACCCGATCTATGTGATGGGCGTCGACAAATTTCTCGCCGCCGCGCAGGAGGCGGGCGTCGACGGCCTGATCGTCGTCGACCTGCCGCCGGAGGAAGACGACGAACTGTGCCTGCCCGCGCTGAAGG
>JAGRMU010000486.1:8315-10279 GCA_020441165.1 Sedimentitalea sp. | reverse complement strand
AAGGGCGCATCGACCGGGCGCGCGCGCAGAAGGCGCTCACTCGGCAGCCTCGGAAACCACACTGACACGACCCGCCTGCGCATCCCACTGAACAATCCAGTCCGACAATGTTCCTGATTTGTTCTTGATAAGGGACCAGCGCCAGCGAGTCGAGTCCCGCGCATCGAAAACCGGCTCGCAGCGCCAGCGGGTCTCGGCGGCATTGCTGCCCCCGCCCTCGGAGATGATCAGCAGACCGGGGGTCCTGCCCGCCTCGGCCGCCAGCTGCAGGCGCCGCCCCTCGGTCAGGCTCAGCGGGCGGCTGATCTCGGCCACCGCCAGCCCCAGCGCGCCCGCGCGCAGCGCCTCCTCGAGGCCGGCGCGCAGATCGGCCGGGCTCGGCGCCCGGGTCAGCAGCAGCTTGCGCGGATCGCAGAACGGCGCCAATCCCTCCGGATGGGGCGCCGGCATCCAGCTTTCGCAGAGCCAGGCCACCGTTCCCCTCGCCTGCCCGGCGGCGATCGCGGCGAAGGCCAGGGCGGAGGCGCCGCAGACCTCGTGGGCGCGGGCGGGCTTGAGCGGAAAGACGCGGGCCAGTTGCATGGCCGTCAGGATAGGGCGAAACCCGGCGCGGTGAAATCCCCCGGAACCGCGCGGGATCGCGGACCGTCGAACCGACCCTGTCCCCGAAAGCTGTTTGACGCAACGCAACCGAAGCGATAGCCACTTTCCCAGAGGACAATCAGGCGGGGCTTCCGGCGCAGCATGCAGGTCATCCTTCACACCGGGGCCCATTACACCGAGGATGTCCGGCTGCTGAAATGCCTGCTGCGCAACAAGCAGGACTTCGCCCGGCACGGCACCGCGGTGCCCGGCCCCGGCAAGTACCGCGCGCTGCTCGGCGACGCTTTCGCCGCGCTGCAGGAGGCGCCGCCCTCCCCCGAGGCCCGCGAAGTGCTGATCGACGCGATCCTCGACGAGGAGACCGCCGACCGGCTGATCCTCTCCAACGCCCATTTCTTCGGCGCGCCCCGGCAGGCGGTCGGCCAGGGGCGGCTCTATCCGCTGGCGGCGCCGCGCATGGGGCAGATGGCCCAGCTCTTCGGCGAAGGCCGGATCGAGATGTTCATGGCGATCCGCAATCCCGCCACGCTGATCCCGGCGCTGCTGGGCAAGACCACGCCCGAGGGGCTGCGCGCCTTCCTCGGCGGCGCCGATCCGCGCGAATTGCGCTGGTCGGACACGCTGGCCGGCATCCGCGCGGCGGTGCCCGCGGCCGGCCTTACCGTCTGGTGCCACGAGGACATGCCGCTGATCTGGGCCGAGGTGATCCGCGCGATGGCCGGTCTGGAACCGGGCCGGAAGATCACCGGCGGCTTCGATCTGCTGGCCAGCATCATGACCGGCGAGGGCATGCGCCTTTTCCGCGCCCATCTGGGCCGGCACCCGACCCTCTCGGACGCGGAAAAGCGCCAGGTGATGGCGGACTTTCTGGAGGACTACGCCCTCGAGGAGGCGCTCGAGGACGAGTTGGACCTGCCCGGCTGGACCGAGGCGGTGGTGCGCGATCTGACCGAGATCTACGAGGCCGATCTGCAGCGCATCGCAGCGATCCCCGGCCTGCGCCTGATCCCCTCCTGACCGCGGCGCGCGAAACCCCTTGCGTCGCTGTGGCGGCGCTTGCGATACCTGCGCCCGACCCGCCCGCCGCGCGAGCAAGGATGACACGTTTCTGCAGGACCCCCTTTCGCCCCCGCGCCCTCTGCGCGGCCTCCCTGCTCTGGCTGGCGGCGGGCGCGTTGCCGGCGCTGGCCGAAACCGTCACGGTCATGGCCGCCGCCAGCCTGCGCGGCGCGCTCGACGAGGTGGCGGCGCTCTATGCGGCCGAAACCGGCGATCGGGTGAACCGGGCCTATGCCGGCAGCTCGGCCCTGGCGCGGCAGATCCAGCAGGGCGCGCCGGCGCAGGTGTTCATCTCGGCCAAT
>JAGRMU010000486.1:0-8161 GCA_020441165.1 Sedimentitalea sp. | reverse complement strand
CGGCTGGCGATGGCGCTGGTGGATGCCGTGCCGGCGGGCATCTACGGCAAGGCGGCGCTGGTCTCGCTGGGGCTCTGGGAGCAGGTCGCAGGCCGGCTGGCGCAGACCTCCGACGTGCAGGCGGCGCTGCGGCTGGTGGCGCTCGGCGAGGCGCCGATGGGCATCGTCTATGCCACCGACAGCGCCGCGGCGCCCGAGGTGCGGGTGCTCGGCGCCTTCCCCGAGGACAGCCACCCGCCGATCCGCTATCCGGCGGCGATCCTGGCCGAGGGCGACAGCGCCGGGGCGCGCGCCTTCCTCGCCTACCTGCACGGCGCGGCGGCAGGCGAGGTCTTCCGCCGCCACGGTTTCGGCCTGCCCGGGGACGGCGGATGACCGGCTGGCTCGGCCCCGAGGAGTGGCAAGCCGTGGCGCTGTCGCTGAAGGTCGCCGCCTGGGCCACGGCGCTCAGCCTGCCGCCGGGGATCCTCGTCGCCTATGCCCTGGCGCGCTGGCGCTTCCGCGGCAAGCAGGTGCTGAACGCGCTGGTGCTGCTGCCGCTAATCCTGCCGCCCGTGGTCACCGGCTGGGTGCTGCTGCTGGGCTTCGGGCGCAACGGGCCGATCGGCGGCTGGCTCGAGGCGCAGTTCGGGCTGGTGCTCGCCTTCCGCTGGACCGGCGCGGTGCTGGCTGCCGCGATCATGGCCTTCCCGCTGATGGTGCGCGCGATCCGGCAGGGGATCGAGGCGGTGGACCCGCGGCTGGAAGAGGCCGCCGCGACCCTGGGCGCGCCGCGCCTGGCGGTCTTCGCCACCGTCACGCTACCGCTGATCCTGCCCGGGCTGATCACCGGCGCGGTGCTGGCCTTTGCCAAGGCGATGGGCGAATTCGGCGCCACCATCACCTTCGTCTCCAGCATTCCGGGCCAGACCCAGACCCTCTCCACCGCGATGTTCACCCTGCTGCAGGTGCCCGGCGGCGAAGGCCCGGCGCTGCGGCTGGCGGCGATTTCCGTGGTCATCGCGGTGGGTGCGCTGCTGGTCTCGGAACTGCTCGCCCGCCGCGCCGCGCGCCGGGTGGCGGGGGCATGAGCCTGCAGGTCGACATCACGCACCGCCTCGGCGAGTTCGCGCTGGAGGTGCGCTTCGAGGCACCGACCGGGATCACCGCGCTCTTCGGGCGCTCGGGCACCGGCAAGACCACCGTGGTCAATGCCGTCGCCGGGCTGCTCGCGCCGCAGGCGGGGCGGATCCTGCTGGACGGCGAGACCCTGCTGGATACCGCGCGCGGGATCGACCTGCCGGCGCATCGGCGCCGCCTCGGATACGTGTTTCAGGACGGGCGGCTCTTTCCGCACCTGTCGGTGCGCCGCAACCTGACCTTCGGTCAACGCTTCGCCCCGGCCGGGGACGGGCCGGATCTGGACGAGGTCTGCGCGCTGCTGGGGATCGCCGATCTGCTGGAACGCCGGCCCCAGGCGCTGTCGGGCGGCGAGAAGCAGCGCATCGCCATCGGCCGGGCGCTGCTGTCGCGGCCGCGGATGCTGCTGATGGACGAGCCGCTGGCGGCGCTGGACAGCGCCCGCAAGGCCGAGATCCTGCCCTACCTGGAGCGGCTGCGCGACCGGACCGAGATCCCGATGCTCTATGTCAGCCATTCGGTGGCCGAGGTGGCGCGGCTGGCGACCACGGTGGTGGTGCTGGACGGCGGCCGGGCGGTGCGCGCCGGTCCCGCCGAACGGGTGCTCTCCGATCCCGCCATGGTCCGCCAGATCGGCCTGCGTGAGGCCGGCGCGGTGCTGCCGGCGCGCATCGCGCGCCATCACGCGGACGGGCTGACCGAGCTGGCGATCTCGGGCGGCCGGCTGTTCCTGCCGCGGATGGAGACGCCGCCAGGGGCGCAGACCCGGGTGCGCATCCTCGCCCATGACGTGATCCTGTCGCGCGCCGCTCCCGAGGGGCTGTCGGCACTCAACATCCTGCCGGTGCGGATCATCGCGCTGCGCGAAGGCAGCGGCCCCGGCGTTATCGTGCAGATGCAATGCGGCGAGGATCGGCTGCTGGCGCGGATCACCCGGCGCTCGGCCGAGGCGATGGCGCTGAAGCCGGACGACGCCATCCACGCGGTGATCAAGTCGGTCTCGGTCTCGCGCACCGATGTCGGCACCGGATAGCCGACCCTTGCAAGGATCGCTGCGCCCGCAGTGCCGATGATCGCGAGTCGACGGTCGAAGCCGGCGCCCGGTCCCCGACGGCGCCCACCGCCTCACATGCCGAGGGCTTCCTTGTACATTTCCAGGATCGCCTCTTCCTCGGCGATGTCGTCCTTGTCGCGCTTGCGCAGGGCGATGACCTTGCGCATCACCTTGGTGTCATAGCCGCGGGCCTTGGCCTCGGCCATCACCTCCTTCTGCTGCTCGGCCAGATCCTTCTTCTCGGCGTCCAGCCGCTCGATCCGCTCGATGAATTGCCGCAGCTCGCCCGCGGTGACCTTGTAGGTGGTGTCGGTGTTCACATCGCTCATCGGCGGGCTCCGTCTGCTCTTGGGGAAGGGATCTGACCCCGCCCGATAGCGCGCCACCGCCGCCCCCGCAAGCGCCAGATCGCGGCGCATTGTGCCGGCAGGGGTCGCAAACCGCCTTGATCCGCGGGCGCGATCGGCCTATCCCCGTCTTGCTTTGGTTCGGCGACGCGAGTCGCCGTTAAAGGGAACGCGGTGCGGCCATGCTCGGCCAACTCCGCGACTGCCCCCGCAACTGTAGGCGGAGAGCGTGACCGGAAGATGCCACTGGGCCCGCGACGGGCACGGGAAGGCCGGACCCACGCGACGACCCGCAAGTCAGGAGACCTGCCAGGGCGTTCACCTTCATCCGGCGCGTGGGGCGTCTGGTGGGCGGGACGACTTCCGTAGTGGTGGCATTCATTCACCGTTTGCGGGGGCGCCATGTGCCTTTCCAAACATGCGACGCAGACGTCCGGAAAGGTCTCGACTCCATGAAAAACCTGCTTGCCACGACCGCCATCGCCGCCCTTGGCGCCGCATCCGCCGCCACGGCCCAGGACATCCTCGATCTGGGCGAGATCACCGTCACCGCCAACCGGGCGGGGGGCGAGACCGCGCTCAGCCGCACCGGCGCCACGGTCGAGGTGATCACCGCCGAGGATCTGGCGCGGGCCGCCGACACCACCGTCGCCGACTATCTCGCGACCCTGCCCGGCGTCTCGGTCAGCACCGATGGCGGGCTCGGCGCCACCGGTTCGCTGCGCATCCGCGGTCTGGACGGGAAATACATCAAGGTGCTGGTGGACGGTATCGACGTCACCGACCCCTCGGCAGCTCAGACCACGTTCAACTGGGGCGGGCTGACCACCGCCGGCATCGACCGGATCGAGCTGCTCAAGGGTTCCTCCTCGTCACTCTACGGCTCGCGCGCGATTGCCGGGGTGATCAGCATCACCACCGACCAGCGCCCCGAGGAGCCGGGCACCGAGGTGACGCTGACCGCCGAGGGCGGCAGTTTCGGCACCTATAGCGGCGGCGCCACGCTGGCCGGCACGACCGAGCGCGGCGGCTACACGTTCAGCCTGAACCGGGTCAGCACCGACGGGTTCTCGGCCCGGGCCGGCGCGGGCAATGACGAGCCGGACGGCTATGAGGCGACGCAGTTCACCTTTTCCGCCGACATCCAGGCCACCGACACGCTGGTCCTCGGCGCCTCGGGCCTCGCGCTGAATTCCAGCGGCGATTTCGACGAATTCGGCGGCGACGGCGCGCCGCCCTATGACGAGACCGCGACCACCCAGGCCCGCGGCCTGCGCGGCTGGGCAGAGCTGACCACCGGCGCCGTGGTCAACACGGTCTCGGCCAGCTATTTCCAGAACGACAGGGTCAGCAGCTCGAACGGCTTCGACACCGCCTTCACCGGCGAACGGCGGCGCATCGATTACATCGGCGAATATGTCCGCTCCGAGGCGCTCAGCCTGAGCTTCGGCGCCGACTGGGAGCGCGAGAGCTATCTCTCCGGCGCCGAGGATGCCGAGGCGGACACCGCCGGCGTCTTCGGCGAGGTGCTCTATGCGCCGAACGCCGATCTCGATCTGGCCGCCTCGCTGCGCTATGACGATCATTCCGAGTTCGGCGGCAACCTCTCGGGGCGGCTGGCGGCGGCCTGGCGGGCGAGCGATGCCACCATCCTGCGGGCGGTGGCGGCAACCGGTTTCCGGGCACCCTCGCTCTACGAATTGAACAGCGCCTTCTACGGCAACAAGGACCTGCAACCCGAGACCAGCGTCAGTTTCGAGCTGGGCGTCGAGCAGCAGCTGGGCGGCGGCTCCTTCGTCCGGGCGACCGGGTTCTATACCGAGATCGACGACCTGATCCAGTTCGTGACCCTGACCAGCTGGCCCGACCCGTTCACCGGCCAGTTCCAGCAGGTGCCGGGCACCTCGACGTCGAAGGGGGTCGAGCTCTCGGGCGAATGGGTGCTCTCGAACGCGGTCACCCTGGTCGGCGCCTACACCTATACCGACGCCACCGATGCCGAGGGGGCGCCGCTGCTGCGGGTGCCGGGCCACGATCTGGTGCTGGGCGTGACCGCCGACTTCACCGAGGCCTTTTCCGGCGGGCTGACGGCACAATACATCGCCGACCGCCCCGACGAGTTCGGCACCGAGATGCCGGATTTCACCGTGGTCAACGCGACGCTCAGCTATGCAGTCACCGACGCGGCCGAGATCTACCTGCGGATCCAGAACCTGCTCGACGAGGACTACCAGACCTCGGCGGGCTACAACGCGGCGGGCCGCGCGGCCTATGCGGGCATCCGTGCGACGTTCTAGGCTGATATCGCTGGCGGCCGCGCTGGTCCTGACCGGCGCGGTGGCCGATGCGGGCCCGCCGGCGCAGGTGGTGTCGATCAACCTCTGCACCGACCAGCTGGCGCTGCTGCTGGCCGCCCCCGGTCAGTTGGTCTCGGTCTCGAAACTGGCCCACGACCCGTCCAGCTCGGCGATGGCCACGGTGGCGCAGGTCTATCCGGCCAACGATTCGCGCGCCGAAGAGGTCTATCTGCTGGCCCCCGACCTGGTGCTCGCCGGCACCTTCACCGACCCCGCCACGCTGCAGATGCTCCGCGATCTGGGCGTTGCGGTCGAGGTCTTCGCCCCGGCCCTGTCGCTGGCGGAGATCCCCGAGCGGCTGGCGCAGATGGGCCGCGCCCTCGGCCGCGAGGCCGAGGCACAGGCGCAGATCGACGCCTTCGAGGCCGAGCTGACGCGGCTCGACGATGCCGGGCCGGGCCGCCCCCGCGCCGCGCTCTACTATGTCAACAGCTACACCTCGGGGCACCGCACCCTGGCCGGCGACATCCTGCGCGCCGCCGGGTTCGACAATGTCGCGGACGAGGCCGGGCTGGCCGATGGCGGCACCCTGGCGCTGGAGCAGCTGGTGATGCTGGCCCCCGAGGTGATCGTGCGCGGGCGCGACTATCCCGGCCAGTCGCGGGCCGAGGACAACCTGCGCCACCCCGCCCTGGGCGCGCTGCAGGGCAGCACCGTCACCGCCGCGCTGACCGACCGCTCCTGGATCTGTGGCGCGCCGCACGTCTTGGACGCGGTGCGCGAGATGCGCGACCTGCGCCTGTCGCTGGAGGCAGGCAAATGAGGCTGGCGAGCGCCCTTCTCGCGCTTTGCGCGGCGCTCTTCCTCGGCTCGCTGCTCAGCGGACCAGCCTCGGCACCGGCGGGCGCAAGCCTGATGGCGCTGGTCCGCGACGACGGCACGCCGCTCAGCGTGGTGATGCGCGAGATCCGCCTGCCGCGCGCCCTGCTGGCGGTGATGGTCGGCGCCTCGCTGGGCCTCTCGGGCGCCGCGCTGCAGGGCTATCTGCGCAATCCGCTGGCCGAGCCGGGGCTGATCGGCATTTCCGGCGCCGCCGCCCTCGGCGCGGTGCTGGCGATCCAGACCGGGCTGAGCCTTGCCTTTCCGCTGGCCCTGCCGCTCTCGGCGCTCGGCATGGCGCTGCTGGCGGTGCTGCTGATCCTGGCCCTCGCCGGGCCGCGCGGCGCCTCGATCACCCTGATCCTCGCCGGCATCGCCATCTCGGCGCTGGCCGGGGCGCTGACCTCCTTGGTGCTGAACCTCTCGCCCAACCCCTTCGCCACCGCCGATATCGTGTTCTGGATGATGGGCTCGCTCGCCGATCGCTCCTTCGCCCATGTCTGGCTGGCGCTGCCCTTCATCGCCCTGGGCTGGCTGCTGCTCGCGCGCCTCGGGCGCGGGCTGGATGCGCTGACCCTCGGCGAGGATGCCGCGCAATCCATGGGCCTGCGCCTGCCGCGCCTGCGCCTGACCCTGGTCGTCGGCACCGCCGCCTGCGTCGGGGCCGCCACCGCCGTGGCCGGGGCCATCGGTTTCGTCGGGCTGGTGGTGCCGCACCTGCTGCGCCCCTGGGTCGGCGCCCGGCCCTCCGCCCTGCTCTGGGCCTCGGCGCTGGGGGGCGCGGCGATGGTTCTGGCCGCCGATATCGCGGTGCGCGAGGCGCTGCCGGGGCGCGACCTGAAGCTGGGGGTCCTGATGGCGCTGGTCGGCGCGCCGCTGTTCCTGCACCTGATCTACAAGACCCGCAAGGAGATGGCATGAGCCTGATGACCTTGCACAACCTCACCGTCCGGCGCGGCGCCCGCGCGGTGGTCGCGGACGTCTCGCTGCGCGTCGAGGCGGGCGAGTGCGTCGGGCTGATCGGGCCGAACGGCGCCGGCAAGACCAGCCTGCTGCGCGCCGCGCTGGGGCTGCTGCCGGCCGAGGGCGAGGCCTCGCTGGCCGCGCTGCCGGATGCCGAGCGCGCCCGCGCCGCCGCCTGGATGCCGCAATCGCGCGAGATCGGCTGGCCGGTCAGCGTCGAGACCCTGGTCGCGCTGGGGCGCATCCCCTACCTGCCGCGCGGCGCGCGGCTGCGGCCCGAGGATCGCGCCGCCATCGACGCCGCCATCGCCCGGATGGAGCTTGGGCCCTATCGCGACCGCCCCGCCACCCAGCTCTCGGGGGGCGAGCAGGCGCGGGTGCTGATCGCCCGCGCCCTGGCGCAGGACACGCCGCTCTTGCTGGCCGACGAACCGACCGCCGGTCTCGATCCGTCGCACCGGATCTCGACCATGCAGGTCTTCGCCGCCCTCGCCGCCGAGGGGCGCGCGGTGCTGGTTTCGCTGCACGATCTGGGCCTCGCCGCCCGCCATTGCACCCGCCTGGTGCTGCTCAAGGCGGGCCGGCTGATCGCCGACGGACCGCCGGCGCAGGTGCTGACCCCCGGCAATGTCGGCGCGGTCTTCGGCATCACCGCCTACCAGGCGGAAACCCCGCAGGGCCACGTGTTCCAGCCGATGGAGCTGGCGCGATGACCCCGCATCTCGACCGCCCCTGGCTGGAGCTCGACCTCGGCACCCCGCACCGGGTGCTGAGCTGGTCGCTGACCCGGCCCGGCTTCGTCTCGGCCCGGCACATCCTCTGGCGCGAGGTGCGCGATGCCGACCTGACCGAAGCCTTCGATGCCGTGCGCTGGCTGCGGGGCGAACTGGCCGGGCGCGGGCGCAGCGACGCGGTGGCGATGCTGACCTCGCGGGATCTGGGCAGCTTCCAGAACGCCGGGGCCTGCGTCGAGGGCGTCAGCGCCCGCTGCGTCGCCACGGTCGGGCTGTCCAACGCCGAGCGCGTCGGCACCCGGCTGGATCGCACCGTGCGCGGCCCGGGCACGATCAACCTCGCGCTCTGCACCTCGCTGCCGCTGGGCGACGCGGCGCTGATCGAGGCGCTGGCAATCGCGGCGCAGGCGCGCACCGCGGCGATCATCGACGCCGGCCACGCGCTGCCCACCGGCATCGCCACCGGCACCGGAACCGATTGCATCGTGGTCGCCGCCCCCTCGGGGCAGACCGCCTTCGCCGGGATGCACACCGCGCTCGGCGAGGCGCTTGGCCGCGCCGCCTATGACGCGGTGCGCGCCGGTGCGGCGCTCTGGATGGACACGGTGCGCCGCCCCGCCCACCCCCTGACCGGAGCCTTGCCATGATGCCGGACGCCCTTCTAACCTTCCTCGCCCGCGGCGGCCCGGTCCTGTGGCTGATCGCGGCACTCAGCGTGCTGACCCTGGCGCTGATTCTCTGGAAGACCTGGCGCCTGTCGCTGATGGG
>JAGRMU010000485.1:7554-8238 GCA_020441165.1 Sedimentitalea sp. | reverse complement strand
CGCGTGCCGCGCCGAGATCGCCGATGGCGGCGATCCGTGCGCCCCGCAGGCCCAGATCGGCGGCGAACCGCGGCGCCCCGGTGCCGTCGATGACCGTGCCGCCCCGGATCAGCAGATCGAACGGGTCCGCCATGGCAATCCTCCTGTCGATGCCGCCAAGACCGGTTTCCTGTGTAATCGGTTTCAGGCGCCGGGAGAAGCGAGACCAGAGGGCGGCACGCCATCGCGCTCCCGCTCGATGACGAAATGGTTCTCGGCCGCCGGGTCGCGCAGGATCCGCCCGTCCCGAACCGTCGCGGAGACCTCCGAGAGGCAGGTGCCGAGTCGGCGGCCGCCCTTCCAGACCGGGGTTCGCGAATAGATCACGGTGCTGCGCGTGGAATCGGCGATGGCAGCGGGATCGGCGCTGCAGATGCGGACCACCCTGTCCTCATCGTCGAGGTCGATCCTGTCCTGCGCGCCGGTCTCGATCCTGGCCGGCCCGTCCAGCCGCGCCATGGCATGGGACGGATCGGCACCGGAGAGCGCCGCCCAGACGATGTTGCCGACGACCCGGTCCAGCGGCAGCCCGGGGATCGCATGGATCGAATTGCAGAGCAGCGCATACCCGCAGGCCTCGGTGACCCGCGACGCCGCGCCGAGGTCGGCCCGACGGGCGACCCGCGCGGTGTTGGCAAAGCCGAT
>JAGRMU010000485.1:0-7480 GCA_020441165.1 Sedimentitalea sp. | reverse complement strand
CGGCGACAGGCCGGAGGCCATCCTGTCCAGCGCGGCGAGGTTGACCGGGCGCTGCGCCGCGCCGATCCGGTTGGGGAGCCGATGGCCCGAAACCAGGCCGACATCGGGTGCACCCACGAGGAATTGCGAGAGCGGCTCGGGGCGGTTCGGCCCGCTCGATATGACCGCGGCGTAGCGGGCCGCGAGGCAGCCATCGTCGAGCGGGAGCGCCGCGATGCCGCCGTCCTGGCACGAAACCTGGCGATGCCGCCCGTGCCGGTCGATCACCGAGAAGACCGCAAACCCGCCGATCGCGCCGCGCCCGAGGATCTCCGCGGCGCGCAGCCCGCGGCAAACGGCGCGACCGGCGTTCGGCCCATAGGCGGCGATGGCAATCGTCATTGGTCGCGCCGAAAGTTGAAACGGGGGACGTCGAGGGTCTGATCGTTGCTTCCTGCGCAGCAGGCGCGCCCATGTCAATGGCGGTGTCGCGACGCGCCGATCGCGCGCGGTTGGCACATCAACCCATGACGCCCGCCTCGACGGCGCCGCCGGCGCGGTGACGCCGTGCGCGCCGGCGCCGCTGCCGCTCGGGGCGGGGTGTCACGTCGCATGGCGCGCTCCGTTCAGCAGCGGGAAGCTGGGCGGGAAGATCTCGGAGACCGGCGGGTGACCAAGGGTCCGTTCGGGATACCTCGCCACCAGCGCGTCGAACTGCGCCTGCGCGGCGGCGCGGGCGGCGACCATGTCGATGCCCGCGACCTCGCCGTTGCGCATCGACAGCCGGCCATCGACGATGGTGGCGCGGGTGATGCGGCCGGTGGCGCCGAGGATCAGCGTCTGGATCGGGTCGATGCGCGGCGCCATGTGGATGTCGGCCATGTCGAAGACCGCGATATCGGCCTTGGCGCCCGGGCGCAGAACGCCGATGTCGTCGCGCCCCAGCGCCGCCGCGCCCGCCACCGTCGCGGCATCGAAGAAATCCTCGGACCGGCAGGCGGCGATGTCGCCGTCGACCACCCGGCAGAGCATCATCCCCGCCGCCATGTTGAGCACCATGTCCGGCGGTGCGGTGTCGGTGCCCATCGCCACCCTGATGCCCATCCGCCGCAGCCGCGCGAAGGAGCGCAGCGCGCCGCCGTGCCGGCCGCTGACCAGCGGGCAGTGCACGACGGTCACGCCATTGGCGGCATAAAGGGCCAGGTCGTCGTCGGTGGCGACGGTGGCATGGGGCGCCAGCAGGCGGGGTCCGAGGCAGCCCAGCGTCGCGAGCCAGGCGGGCGCGGTCATGCCGTGCAGGCGGATGACGGTATCGAGCTCCATGCGCCCCTGCGCCATGTGCAGGCGTACCGGGCAGCCGAGATCGTCGGCCGCCGCCATCGTGCGCCGCAGCAGCGTCTCGGTGCAGGTCTCGACCCGGTCGGGCGCCAGCATCGGGCTGATCAGCGGATCGCCGTGCCATCTTTCGGCGAAGGCGATGGCGTCGTCCAGCCCGGCCAGCCCGCGCGCCTCGTCGAAGGCGGCGGTCAGGTGCCCCTCCGCCTCGACGATCATGCCGCCGGAGCGGTAGGCCGGGCCCAGCCAGACGCGCAGCCCCAGATCCTGCGCCGTCTGTGCCGCTGCGTCGAATTCGGCAACCGTCTCGCCCCATTCGCGATAGAAGAGCGAGGCGATGGGCGCCGCCGAGGTGATGCCGTTCAGAAGCAGCTGGCCGAAGGCGAAACGCTTCTGGAAGACGAGGTCCTCGGGCGTATACATCTCGTAGGGACCGCGCCCGACATAGCTGCGCGGCCAGACCCGGCCCTTGCGCTCGCCAGGATGGTTGTCGAAGGCCAGCAGCGTGGTGTCGAGATCCGCGAGCGCGTCGAGATCGACGAAACCCGGGGCGATCAGCGCCGCCCCCATGTGGTGGCGCGCCGCGACCTCGCCCTCGAAGCGGCCGCCGGCATGGATGACGCGGTCGTTCTCGATCACCACCTCGCCCTGCGGTGCCAGGCGGCGCCCGGCGGGCGTGTCGACCACGACCCAATCCGCCGTCAGGCTCCAGCGGCCGGCGGGCCGTTCGCCGAGCGGAAGCTGCTCGAATCCGGTCATGGCGCCGTCATCAGCGTCTTGCCGCCGCGCGCCGTCACCCGCCCGGCCTTCACCACCAGCGTGCGCGGGGCATGGGTCACCACGGCATGGGCGAGGGATTCTCCCTCGACCAGCACCAGATCGCCCTCGGCCCCGACGGCGAGACGCTTTTCCTCGCGCCCCATGGCCAGCGCGCCACCGCCGCTGCAGATATGCAGCGCCATCGCCACCTCGCTGTCCTTGCGCAGGTTGTTGCGCAGGCCGACGAATTTCGCCCGCTCCAGCATGTCGCCGTTGCCGTAGGGCCCCCAGGTGTCGCGGATGCCATCATTGCCTGCGCCGATCTTGATGCCGGCCGCCTGCAACTGGACCACCGCCGGCGCCGGGCTCGAGGTCGGCGCGGTGGTCATGATCCGGGCATCGAGCCGCGCCAGCCGCTCCACCAGCCCCGCCACCCGCGCCTGATCGGGCATGCCGAGGCAGAACGCGTGCGATATGGTGATCAGGCCGGTCATCGACAGCGCCTCTGCCCGGTCGAGGATAAGATCGAGCGAGAAGGCGCCCAGGTCGCCGCGCTCGTGCAGGTGGATGTCGATGCCCTTGCCGTGCTTCTCGGCCAGCCCGAAGAGGATGTCGAGATGCCCCTTCGGGTCGCGGTCCACGCCGCAGGGGTCGAGCCCTCCGACCAGATCGGCGCCCATCGCCATTGCGGCGTCCATCAGCCGGTCGGTCCCTGGCCGGATGGTGAGGCCCGACTGCGGAAAGGCGACGGTCTCGATATCGACGATCCCCGCCAGCTTTTCAGCGGTCTCCCTCACGCCTTCCAGCGCGCGCAGTCCGGCATCCGTGTCGATGTCGACATGGCTGCGGATCAGGGTCGCACCATAGGCGACGGTTTGCAGCGCGTGGCGCATCGACTGCACATGCGGATCGAGGCCGAGGCGCTTCTTGGTCTCGCGTTCGTTGTCGATCATCGCCATCAGGCTTGCGCCGCCGACGGTGTTCTCGTGCCAGGGCCAGCCGATCAGCGATTTGTCCAGATGGGTATGCGCTTCGACCAGGCCCGGAAAGGCGATCCGTCCCCCGGCGTCCTCGACGGCCGCTGTCTTTGCCGCCAGATCGGGCCCGATCGCCCGGATGCGACCGTCCGCGATGTGGATGTCGGCGGGCGCGCCGCCCATCGGCCGGCAGTTTCGGATCAGGATGTCGCTCATGGGGAGACCTCAGCGAAGTTTGGGGTTCAGCGCATCGCGCAGCCAGTCGCCCGGCATGTTGACGGCGACGACGAGGATGCACAGCTGCAGCGAGGGAAAGAACACGATCCACCAGGAACCGGAGAACAGGTACTGGTTGCCGACACGGATCAGCGTGCCCAGCGACGGCTGGTTCGGCGGCATCCCGACGCCGAGGAACGAGAGCGTCGCCTCGATCAGGATGGCGAGACCGAAATTCAGCGTTGCGGCGACGAAGATCGGGGTCAGCGTGTTGGGCAGGATATGCCCGAGCATCAGCCGGCGCGCCGGGGTGCCGACGAGCCGCGCCGCCTGCACGTATTCCTTGCGACGCTCGACCATGGTCTGGGCGCGCACGACGCGGGCATACTGCACCCAGGAATACATGGCGATCGCCAGGACCAGCACGGCCGCGACCCCGACCTCGCGCAGGGCGGGCGGAAGAAAGGCCTGGGCGACCGAACTGACCAGGATCGCCACGAGGATGATCGGGATCGACAGAAGCACGTCGCCGATCCGCATCAGGATGTTGTCCACCCATTTGCCGTAATAGCCGGCGAGAAGCCCGAAGACGATGCCGATGGCCAGCGACACCGCGACCGAGGCGATGCCGATGATCACATCCTGCTGATTGCGGAACGAGATGCCGAAATCGCCCTGCGCGGCGCGAACGACGAACTTGCCGAATTGGACCAGGAAGGGATCGTCGAGGCCGAGATTAACCCGCAGGTCGTCGCGCTGCTGCTGGGTCGCCTGCTCGTTCAGCATCAACTCCACCGGATCGCCGACGAAACGGAAGATCATGAAGGCGAGAAAGCTCACCGACAGCATCACGAAGATGGCGTTGGCCAGTCGCTTGATCACGAAGGCGAGCATCGGCAGGACCCTTGACGAAAGCTTGGGTCCGGCGCCCGGGCGCCGGACCCCCGGGGTTTCACTTGGTCACGAACCACATGCGCGGCTTGTTGTCGGGGAACTGCGGCAGCTCCGAGAACGCGTCCGAGACCGCCCGGGCCATGGGCTGTTGGTGTAGCGGGATCAGGACGATCTCGTCCCTGGCGATCTTCAGCGCCTCGGTCTCCATCGCCAGGCGCTTGTCGCGGTCGAGCGACTCGCGGATGTCGTCGTCGAGAGGCGTCGCGCAGCTGGTCAGCAGATAGCCCAGCGTGATATAGAAGCCCACGGTTGCGATCAGGTCCAGCATCCCGGTTTTGCCATGGCGCGCGACCAGAGCCGCGAGGGTGGGGGGCGAGAGCCGCTGCGCGTCGAACAGCTCATCCACGGCCCCGGCAAGCAGCGCGTCCTCGCCGGAAATCCCGGCGAGCGGGCCGCGCAGTGCGCGGATGCGGGCATCGTCCAGACCGAACTGGCGGGCGCGCACCACATGCTGGCCCCATTCGGAGTCGGACCCAAGGCGCATGCCGGTGCGCAGGATCACCACCTCGTTCAACGCACGTCCCAGCGAAGACCGGGTCACCACATGCGCGCTCAGCCCCGACCAGGCGCGCAGCAATGCCGGGTGATGGGCCATCGTCCGGTAGACATTGAGATCGCCTGCGAACCCGTCGCGCATGTCGGCGATGGCCTCCGGCCAGTCCTCATCGCTCAGCGGGTGCAGGTCGGCATTCTCGCTCATACCGGATTTCCCCTCCCGACCCCGGCAGGGATCGCGGTGTCGGGCTTGTCCACTGACGCGCCCGCTCGCTTGGTTCCGCTGCGCTACTGAGGCGCGCAGTCCCAGTCTGGCGATGCGGATCGAGGATCTCAAGCCGTTTGTCGTGCTGGCGGAGTTACGCTCGCTCCACGCCGCGGCCGAGCAACTGGATGTGTCGCAAACGGCCTGGCGGCCGCATCCGCAAGATGCCCGCCGCAGTCTACCTGTCCGATGCCCGGGGTTTCCTTCAACGCCCCGCGCGAGCGTTATGCCAGAGCGGAGCAGGCCCGTGCCGGCGCCGTTTTGCCCTCCGCGTCAGATCTCGAAGGTGACGCCCTGGGCCAGCGGCAGCGCGGTGGAAAAGTTCACCGTGTTGGTGGCCCGGCGCATGTAGGCCTTCCAGGCATCGGACCCGGACTCGCGGCCGCCGCCGGTTTCCTTCTCGCCGCCGAAGGCGCCGCCGATCTCGGCGCCCGAGGTGCCGATGTTGACATTGGCGATGCCGCAATCCGACCCGGCCGCGCCGAGGAAGCGTTCGGCCTCGCGCAAGTCGAGGGTGAAGATCGACGAGGAGAGCCCGGCTCCCACGGCATTGTGCATCGCGATCGCCGCGTCGAGATCATCATAGGCCATGACGTATAGGATCGGCGCGAAGGTCTCTTCGCAGACGATGCCGTCCTGCGCCGGCATCTCGGCGAGCGCCGGGCGGACATACCAGGCATCGGCGTCGCCGGTCTCGACCCGATCGCCGCCGGTGATCGTACCGCCCTGTTCCCGCGCTGTCGCGAGCGCCTTCTGCATCGCGTCGAAGGCTGGCCTGTCGATCAGCGGGCCGACCAGGGCGTCGCCGGTCAACGGATTGCCGACGCCGACCGAGGCATAGGCGCGGCGCAGCGGTTCGACCACCTCCTCGTAGATGCTGCGATGCACGATCAGCCGGCGCATCGAGGTGCAGCGCTGCCCGGCGGTACCCATCGCGCCGAAGGCCACCGCGCGCACGGTCATGTCGATATCTGCCGAGGGGCAGACGATGCCGGCATTGTTGCCGCCCAGTTCCAGGATCGCGCGCGCGAAGCGGGCGGCCAGTTTCGGCGCCACGGCGCGGCCCATGCGGGTCGAGCCGGTGGCCGAGACCAGCGCCACGTCGCGATGCGCGACCAGCGCGTCGCCCAACTCGGGCCCGCCGATCAGCAGCGCGGCGAGATCGGCAGGCGCATCGCCGAACCGCGCGAGCGCGCGCTGCAGGATGGCCATCGTCGCCAGCGCCGTGAGCGGGGACTTTTCCGAGGGTTTCCAGATCACCGGATCGCCGCAGACCAGCGCGAGCGCGGCATTCCACGAGAAGACCGCGACCGGAAAGTTGAAGGCGGTGATCACCCCGACCACGCCCAGCGGGTGCCATTGCTCCATCATCCGGTGGCCGGGCCGCTCGGTGGCGATGGTCAGCCCGTAGAGCTGCCGCGACAGGCCCAGGGCGAAATCGCAGATGTCGATCATCTCCTGCACCTCGCCGGCGCCTTCGGACGGGATCTTTCCGACCTCGAGCGAGACCAGCCGGCCGAGATCGTCCTTGGCGGCGCGCAGTTCCTCGCCGAAAAGCCGGATCAGCTCGCCCCGCCTCGGTGCCGGTACCTCGCGCCAGGTTTCGAACGCCCTGCGCGCCCGGGCGACGGTTTGCGCGGCCTCGGTCGCGGTCTGGGTCTGAACCCGCGCGATCTCGGCGCCGGTGAGCGGCGAGGTCACGGGCAGTTCGCCATCGCGATATGTCCCGGAGGCCACGCCGAGGCGCTGGAGAATCTCGTGGGTGAGTTCCGCGGCGTTCATGTCATTCATCCCCTGGTCGGTGCGGTTGAGTTCGGCATTTCCCCTAAGCCATGCCGGAAAGCGACCGGCGATTGCAAGGGGGCAGCGCGCAATGCCGTGATCCGAGCCCGACAGGCGGCGCGGCCGCTCGAGCCGGCATGCGGTTCTCGGTACGCCCGCGGGGACTCCCGATCAGATCGCGGAGATCTCGGAGGTGAGTCAGACCTGCCGGAGCCGCGGGAGGCCGTGATCGACCGGCTGAAGGAAAGCTGGTCTCCCGAGCAGATCGCAGGCGGGCTGTGTCTCGAAGCCCATCCGGTCACCCTGAGCCACGAGACGATCTACGCGCATGTCGAGAGCCGCGAAGGCCAGTCCGAGCGCTAGCGCGCTCTCTGCCGGATCGTCGGCGACGCAGGAAGCGGCGCCATGCCCGGCGCCCCGCGGCCTTGCCTTCCCGCCGGATCGGGCCATCCACAACCGTTCGGACGTCGTGAAGGACCGTACCGCATGCGAAGACTTGGAGGGCGATCTGATGATCTTCCGCAAGGAACACGGGTCGGCCGACGTCCCTCGCCCTTGTCAGCGCAGGTAAACGGCGGTCATCTCCGCGATCGGTCGGCCATCGGCGTCCTCGAACACCAGCATCCGCGCGCTCTGCCGGACGGTGCGGGTTGCGTCGAGCACCGCGCGCAGCGCGCGTTCGGACGCGTCGAGTGGCGGCGGGCAGGCCATCATCGTG
>JAGRMU010000484.1:989-2760 GCA_020441165.1 Sedimentitalea sp. | reverse complement strand
GCGCCGCCGGGCTGGCGCTGCTCTCTCACTGGCGCCGGCAACCGCTGCAACTGGCGACGCTGATCCTTGGCCTGGCGCTGGCCACCGGTCTCTGGGCCGCGGTGCAGGCGATCAACGCGGAGGCCCGCGCCAGCTATGCCCGCGCCGCCGCGCAACTGGGTGCCGGTCAGGGACAGCATCTGGTCGACCCGGAGGGCGGGCCGATATCGCTGGAAACCTACGTGCAACTGCGCCGCGCCGGCTGGCTGGTCACCCCGATCCTCGAGGGACGCACCCGGCTGGGCGGCGCCAGCGTCACGGTTCTGGGCGTCGAGATCCTGACCTATCCCGCCCTGCCCGTGCCGACCGAGAGCGGCTCCACTATCGGAATCGTCGATCTGATCCTGCCGCCGGGGCGGCTCTTCGCCGAACCGGAGACTGCGGCGCGACTCGCCGCCGCCCCGGTGCCGGTGATCGCCACGGATGATCTGCCCCCCGGCATCGTGCTGACCGACATCGGCACGGCCGAGCGCCTGCTGGACCGGCCGGGACAGATCAGCCGCCTGCGCGTCCTGCCCGATCAGCCCGCGGGCCTGGCGCCACTGGCGTCGCTGGTGCCCGGTCTTGACCTGCGCGAGGCCGAGGGCGCCGCCGATACCGCCCGGCTGACCGACAGCTTCCACCTCAACCTCACCGCCTTCGGCCTGCTGTCCTTTGCCGTCGGGCTTTTCATCGTTCATGGCACCATCGGGCTGGCCTTCGAGCAGCGCCGCGGCCTCTTCCGCACCCTGCGCGCGCTCGGCCTGCCCAACCGCCACCTGATCGGCCTGCTGCTGGCCGAGCTCTTGGGCCTCGCGCTGATCGCCGGCGGGCTCGGCCTGGTGATCGGCTATCTGGTCGCCGCCGCGCTGCTGCCCGATGTCGCCGCCACCCTGCGCGGGCTCTACGATGCGCCGGTGGCGGGCGAGCTGCACCTGCGCCCGGCCTGGATCACCGGCGGGCTGGGGATGACCCTGGCCGGGGCGCTGCTGGCCGGCGGGCAGGGTCTTCTGCGCCTCCTGCGCCTGCCGATCCTTGCCGCGCCGGGCGCCTATGCCTGGTCGGCCCGTGCCGCGCGCGGGGCGCGCGGTGCCGCCGTCGCCGGAGTGCTCACGCTGCTGGCGGGCGGTCTCGCCCTGACCCTCGTGGGCGGGCTGGTTGGCGGGTTCGCCCTGCTCGCCGGCCTGATGCTGGGCGCGGCGCTGCTCTTGCCCGCCGCCCTGACGGTCCTCGTGGGATGGGCCGAACGGCGCGCCGATGCGGCTCTGACACGATGGTTCTGGGCCGATCTGCGCAGCCAGCTTCCCGGCCTGTCGCTGGCGCTGATGGCCCTGCTGCTGGCGCTGGCGACCAATATCGGCGTCGGCACCATGGTGTCGAGCTTCCGGCTGACCTTCACCGGCTGGCTGGATCAGCGCCTCGCCTCCGAGCTCTACGTGACCGCGCGCAGCGATGCCGAGGGCGCCGAGATCGCGGAGTGGCTGGCGCCGCGCGCCGATGCGGTTCTGCCGATCCGCCATGCCGAAACCCGGATCCTCGGCCAGCCGGCGCGGCTCTACGGCATCGTGGATCATCCGACCTATCGCGAACACTGGCCGATGCTGCAGGCACTTCCGGACGCCTGGGAGCGGATCGGGGACGGAAGCGGCGCGCTGATCAACGAACAGCTGGCGCGCCGCGCGGACCTGGCGCCGGGCGATCCGGTCACCCTGGCGCCGGGATGGACGCGCACCGTGGCCGGGATCTATTCCGA
>JAGRMU010000484.1:604-805 GCA_020441165.1 Sedimentitalea sp. | reverse complement strand
AGGCGGCGATCAAGGCGCAGTCCCTTGCGATCTTCGAGAAGACCTTCGTGGTCACCGGCGCGCTCAACGTCCTGACGCTCGGGGTGGCGGGGTTCGCGATTCTCACCAGCCTTCTGACCCTCTGGGCGACGCGCCTGCCGCAGCTGGCGCCGGTCTGGGCGATGGGCCTGACACGGCGGCAGCTGGGACGGATCGAGCTGC
>JAGRMU010000484.1:0-507 GCA_020441165.1 Sedimentitalea sp. | reverse complement strand
CGCCTGCCGATGCACCTCTTTCCGCGCGACTGGCTGCGCCTCTTCCTGCTGGCGCTGCTGGCCGGGGCCCTGGCCGCGGCGATCCCGGCCCGGCGCCTCGGCCGGGTACCGCCGGCCGAGCTGCTCAAGGTATTCGCCGATGAACGCTAGCCTTGCCGCGCTCGCCCTCCTGGTCACCCTCGCCGCCGGCGCGGCGGGCGCGCAGGGATTCGCCGGTCTCGGCACCGATGCGGAGGGTTTCGCAATGCCCAGCCGCGACCGGGCGCTGGTCTTTCCGCAGGATCACGGGCCGCATCCCGATTTCCGCATCGAATGGTGGTATCTCACCGCCACGCTGACCGGCGCCGACGGGCAGGATTACGGTATCCAGTGGACGCTGTTCCGCTCGGCCCTGGCCCCCGAGACCGGCGCGGGCTGGGCCTCGCCGCAGCTCTGGATGGGCCATGCGGCGGTGACCGGCGAGGACCTGCACCTCGTCGAGGAGCGCCTGGCGCGCGGCGGGATCGG
>JAGRMU010000097.1:4096-18068 GCA_020441165.1 Sedimentitalea sp. | reverse complement strand
GGTCCTGATGATCCACGGCACCGGCGGCGGTTTCGACCAGGGGCTTCTCTTCGCCGATGCGCTTCGGCAGAGCGGCTTTCGGATCATTGCGCCCTCGCGGTTCGGCTACCTGCGCAGCGGCTTTCCGGACGACGCCTCGCCCGCGCACCAGGCGGATGTTCTCGTGGCGCTACTCGACCATTTGCGAATCGAGCGCCTCCCCGTGATCGGCGGCTCGGCCGGGGCCCTCTGCGCGGCCGAGGTCGCGCTGCGGCATCCGGACCGGTGCTCGCACCTCGTTTTGCTCGTGCCGGCGGCCAACCTGACGGGCCGCGACCCGGTCGAATTCACGGCCCTGCAGCGGAGCGCGGTCGATCTGGCGCTCGGCTCGGACTTCGCGTTCTGGGCGCTCTGCAGGCTCGCGCCGGGGCAGATGATCCGCACGCTGCTCGCGACCGATCCGGCCTTGCTGGCGCGCGTGGCACCCGAGGAGCGGCGGCGCGCGCTGTTGATCCTCGATGGCCTTCTGCCCATCAGCCGCAAGGCGGACGGCCTGCGGACCGACGGCTTCTGGGCCGGCACGCCATCTCCGACCGCCTATGAAGACATCGCGGTGCCGACCCTGATCCTCTCCTGCGAGGACGATCTTTTCGGCACGGCGGACACCGCACGGCGCCTGGCCGAACGCATCCCGGACACACGGCTGAGGATCTGGCCGGAAGGCGGGCATATCTGGCTCGGCCACGACACGGACGTCGCCCGCGAGATCACGACATTCCTGGCGCGAGGCTGAGATCAGACGGCGGCATCGCCTTCCCGGTCGCGAATGCTCGCGTGGGCGAAGATTGGGATCCTCCCCGATGTCAAAGCGCACTATCGAGACTGTTCGAGTCAGCGCGATGCCGTCACATCCGGGCGCCCTGGCATTGCCTGTGCGCGTCGGATTGCCCTGTAGCCCGCATCGCGGGACCCCTCGCAGCAATGGGGTGCGATGACTGTCCCGGGCCCGAGATCATTGGGCAGCAGCCGGTTCGAGCGCCCCGATGGGTGATTTCAATGCCGCTTCGCGCTGCGCCCGGTGGCTTGCGGGGCATGCTGTGCGCTTGGCGCCGGTGCTTGCACCGCTCGGGGCCCGTCCCATATCTCCTTCATCACGCGATGCGGAGGTCGGAAGGCGACGATGGGCTATGTGAAGACGGCGATGCTGATGGCGGCGATGACCGCGCTCTTCATGGGCGTGGGCTACCTGATCGGCGGATCGGGCGGTGCGGCGGTCGCGCTTGTCGTCGCGGCGGCGATGAACGCCGTCGCCTGGTGGACTTCGGACCGCATGGTCCTGCGCATGCACAACGCCCGGCCGGTGCCTCCCGGCGACCCGATGGGCCTGCACGACCTGACCGCCAAGCTTGCGCGGAATGCCGGCCTGCCCATGCCGAAGCTCTATCTGATCGACACGCCGCAGCCCAATGCCTTCGCCACCGGTCGCAACCCCGCGAACGCGGCCGTGGCGGTGACCTCGGGCCTGTTGCGCAGCCTGTCGCCCGAGGAGCTGGCCGGCGTGATCGCCCACGAGCTTGCCCATATTCGCAACCACGACACCGCGATCATGACCGTCACCGCGACCTTCGCCGGGGCGATTTCGATGCTGGCCAATTTCGCGCTCTACTTCGGCGGATCGCGCGAGCGGCTGGGGCTGGTCGGCACGCTCCTGATGATGGTCCTGGCGCCGATGGCGGCGGCGATCGTGCAGATGGCGATCAGCCGGACGCGGGAATATGCCGCCGACAAGGCCGGGGCCGAGATCTGCGGCCAGCCGCTCTGGCTGGCTGCGGCACTGGAGAGGATCGCCGCGGGCTCGGCCCGGATCGACAACGACGCGGCCGAGCGCAACCCGGCGACGGCGCATCTGTTCATCATCAACCCGCTGCACGCGCACAGGCACGACAGCCTTTTCGCGACCCATCCCGCCACCGGGAACCGCGTGGCCGCGCTGCGCGCAATGGCGGCGCAAGGCGGAGGATCTCCGGGCGTCGGCGACCGCCCCCTCTCCGCCAGCCGCGTCCCCAAGGCCTGCAGTCGCAGACAAGAAGGGCCCTGGGGCTGAGCGCGCCCTTGGCCTCGTTGAACAACCGCGCTGCAGCAAGTTTCGAACGGCCGATGGAGTGACCTGTTGCTGGACGCCAGGTTCTGCAAACGGCCCAAACCCGCCCTTCGCCTCCGCGACACCTGATCACACCGTGTCTCCAGACCGGCCATTCGTGTACAAGCAGCGTTTTTCGGCGGCAATCGCAGGGCGTTCTTTGGCAGGTATGATTTCCACTAAAACGCCCGCCGAGAGCGAGCCAGGGTTCCCGAAAGCGCAGGTCACGTGCGCCTCCCTGAGACCGCGGGCATGGCGCCGAAGGCGGAATGTTCAGTGTGGGAACGAACCGGGACGGTCCAGCTATTGCAGTTTCAGGTTCCCGATTGCCGCGCGGATAACGCTGCCCGTGTCGTCGCTGTCGCCTGAAACGGCCAAACCGACAAGCGCGCCCTTGTCGCCACCAAAGGCGCGCGCATAGTCGGCCGCGAGATCGACACGTTCGCTGTGGGACCCGGTTCCGGCCTGTCGCAAGGCAATGGTCACACCCTGCCCGGGAGGGCCGTAGGGCGATGGGATGATCTGCCTCGGCCCGTGGTTTCCGCCCCAGGCATATTGAATGACCCGCACGTGCTCATTTCCCAGAAGGCTGCGGATGTTGGCATCTTGAAGCTTCGGCGCCATGCTGAGCGGCACAAATACGAAGTAGAGCGAGATATTCCGGTCATCGCCGCCTTTTTGCGCAAGGTTGGTCACCGGAACCGATTGATCGACGGTCCAGTTCCATGAGGCGCGCGTGCTTGTCCAGTCTTCCTGCGCCACATGGGTCCAGGCAATCGACGCCGACCCGTCCGACACCATGCCGAGGTTTTGCCCGAACCTGTACGCGTTCGATCTGAACAGCGACAGACGTTGCTCCCGCCAGCCATCGGCAAAGCTGATGTCTCCTGCCGAGGCAGAGGTCGTCAGGATGGCAAAGAGCGCAGACATCGCCGTGAACCGCATCGGGCACTCCGTTTGATGGGAGGGAGAAGATAGCGCGGGGACGATCGAAGCCCACGATCACGTCGCCGACATGACGCCATTGTCAGATGCGCGCAGAAATCTGCGCGCCGCTGTCCGCACCGCGGCGAAGCGGGCACCCCTCGGAAAGCATCGACAATAGCTCATGGCCAAGGGCGGTCACGAGCTTGGCGGTGCAGCAACTTCCTGTTTCGCAGCGGACGATCCGCCCCCGGTTCAGCCTGGCCCCTTGCCGACGCGCGCGCGGATCCGTGCGCCGTCGGAAAGGCCGACGCAGACGACGATCTCGTCATGGCGCGGGGCGTCGGGGACCGCGACGGTCAGCGTATCGATGTGATCGAAGGACCAGGGCTCGTCCTTGTGCCCAAGCGGCAGATCGACGGGTGCGCCGACCGCGCCCACCTTCACGTTCGAGGGCATGAGCGCCTGGCCGCCCCCGATGACGGCACGCACGGGTTTGCCCAATCGCGGGTGCAGCAGGGCCGCGCCGTGCTCGGCCGCGCCGTGCGAGCCGACGATGGCGGCCTTGCCATATGCGACGCAGGGCGCGCCAAGCGCGGCCATGGCCTCCGCCGCCAATCGCGCGCCGAGAATCGCGCCACATTCGAACAATTCGGCCAGGTCGTCCCGGTCAACACCCGCAAAGGGGTTTCGCAGCACCGCCAGCGCGGCCACGCGGGTCAGCGGGGTGCAGGGCGCGCCCATCTCGTCGGTCTCGCACCGGTCCCGGATCAGCACCGTCTTTCGGATTTGCATCACGCATTCTCCTGCAGAATGTGCGGACGGGCCCTGGTCTTGAGCACCCGGAACAGGACCGCTGCCGGAACGACGAGGGCAAAAAGCATCGCTCCGAACAGGATCGCATCGTCCGGTGCCCCGGTGCGGTCGAGGATCCAGCCCGCCATCGGTGGGCTGGCCGCCATGATCGCGTAGTAGACCGTGAAGAAGACGCCCATTCCGAGGGCCCGTCGGTCCGGGGCCACGGCCTGGCCCGCCAGCGCGATGATCACCCCGGCCGGCGCCATCCCCACAAGACCGAAGATCAGGCTTGCTGCGAGGCCCGCCCCGGGCACGCTGAGAAGCATCAGCGAAAGGACCGCCCCGGACATGCAGACGGCCAGGATCACCTCGCGGTGGCCGAAGCGGTCGGCGATCTGCCCGCAGATCGCGCCCGAGACGATCATCAGCCAGCTGCCGACGCTGATCACTGAGGCGGCGGCCAGCAGGGTCATCCCCTGCGCCTCGAGCATGGCGGGGCCGAAACTGAGATAGACCACGTAGCCGGCGTTGAAGACGCCCCAGGCGAACCCGGCGCAGAGGATCAACCCCCATTCGCGCGGCAGCAGGCCCCTGATCCGCCCCGCTCCCGGGGCGCGCAGGTCATGCGGCGCGCGGTAGAGGGTGAAGACCGTCAGGGCCGCCAGCAGGCAATAGACGGATGCCACCGCAAAGGGCGCGCGCCAGCCGAACAGACCGGCCAGCCAGGTATGCCCGACCTGTCCCATCGCGATGCCGAAAGGCCAGCTCATCACGAGGATGCTCATCGCCGTGGCGATCTCGCAGCCCTCGAACCAGTCCGCGACCATCTTGGTGAAATAGAGCGTGGCGAACAGAAACCCGGCGCCGGCCAGAACGCGGCCCAGGCCGATGGCGCCCGGCCCGGCCGCCAGGGCGGTCACGGCGCCGCCGAGCGCCAGGAACAGCAACCCGAGCCCCGCCAGCGTGCGATCCGATGCGAACCGGCCGGAAAACCCGGCCGGCAGGGCCAGGAACAGGCCCGGCGCCATGAAAAGGCCGATCATCAGACCGATCTGCGCATTGTCGAGACCGAACGCATCCGAGAGCTTCCCGCCGACCGCGCCCATGGTCTGGAACTGCAGGCCCAGACCGACGCGGGCGGCGAAGAGCAGCCCGAGGATGCGCCAGCGCATCACGCCCAGCCGAGCTGGCGCAGGGCCTGCGCGTCGTTCCAGATCTTCGTCATGTGCGCGATGCGCGCGCCGTCGAACCGCATGACATAGGCGTAGTCCGAGGCGACGGTCCGCCCGGTCGGCGCGCCCGGCCCGCCGGCGCCGGTCTGGATGCCGTGGAACTCCGCCGAGGCGACGACCGTGTGGCGGTCCTCGTCCGCCGCGAAGGCCGTAAGCTCGTAGCGCCCGTCCGGGATCGGCCCCAGCAGACCCTTCATCCACTCGGCATAGCCTTCCAGCGTGGTGGTCTCGGCCAGCGCATCCGCCTGGCAGGCAAAGCTTGCGCCCTCGGTGCAAAAGGCCTTGCAGGCCTGCCATCCGCCGCCGGTCTCGCAAGCCTCGAAGAAGTCGCGGGCCGTCTCTTCCATGCTCATCCGTGCGTCCTCCGTTTCATCTGACGGCAGAGTGCGCCTCGCGCCGGGATCTGGAAATAGGGCATCTGCAGTATTTCGCACAGCCGTGCCTCCGCCAGCGCCGTGAACCGCCGCGAGACCGCCGACTTCGACAGCCCGGACCCGGCCGCTGTCGACACCCCGGCCTCCGGCAGGCGCACCGCACGCCCGAACTTCCGCGTCGAGACATCGATCAGCATCAGGCTCATCGCCCACTGCTCCGGCAATCCGGCCGAGGCCGCTTCTCGCCAGCTCGGCATCGCCAGTTCCTTGCCTGTCGTCTTCGAGCGCACCCGGGGCGGTCGAGCGCGACCTTGCCGCCATGGAACCCGACCCGACCCGTCGTGCGGCTCCGGCAATAGCCCGGCTTATCGGCGTCGCGGGCGTGCGCTTCGCTCGCCAGTTCCCGGGCATCATGTCGGTTCGTGCGACATCTTCCCAATGCTCATCACTGCCCGGCACGATCCGGCAGCCTGCGCCCGGGCGATCGGCCCGATCCTGATCTGCCGGAGCGTCCCCCGCCCGACCAGGCCGAGCGCGTCGGTCGCCTCAAGCATCGCAGCTTGGAACAGACTACCCGTGCGGCGACGTGTAGGCGCCGGTGACCTTGCCGGCCGTCTTCAGGGCCGCCATCGCCTCTGCCGAGGTCATCAGCTTGGTCGTCGCGGACGCCGAGACGGTACCGGCAGATGCGACGGAGGCAGCGCCCGCCATCATGAACTGGTCGTCCGGACCCTCGATCAGGCAGACCACGTCGTACTGTCCGAATGCGAAGAACATGTGGTGCAGCTTGCCGCCGAGCGCCTCGACGAGCTTGCGCGCCGCCGCTTCACGGTCGCTCGGATTTGCGACCATCGCTTTGATGGCATCGCTGGAATAGGCCGCCAATGGACTCGCAGCCTTAACCGGCCGCCTGCATCAGGACCGCTGCCTATGCCTCTATCTGGTGCGGCCAGCTTCGCCGGAAAATCCTCCGAACCGCCCCGTCTCGGGACACATACGGAACACACGCTAGAACCTTGTGTCCCGAGGCACATCGCGGGTCTGGCTAAGTATCTGATTTTTATGGTGCTGTGAGAGAGGATTGAACTCTCGACCTCTCCCTTACCAAGGGAGTGCTCTACCACTGAGCTACCACAGCATCGTGGGCGGCTGATTAGACGCTATCGGATATTCGTGCAAGGGCAATCTGGACGCTTTTCGCCGGCTGGGCTAGAGGGTGTCATGGCAGAAAAACCGCCGCGCCGAACCGGCGCGAAACCCCAGGAGACCCGCGAGGATCGGCTCAAGGCCGCGCTGAAGGCGAATCTCGCGCGCCGCAAGGCGCAGGCCAGAACCCGGGCGGAACGGGCGGGCAGGGCGGCGGACGCGGCGGACAAGAGCGAGGGCTAGGGCGGATGGATTCGATACTGGTGACCGGGAACGGGCCGCTCAGCGGCCAGATCCCCATCGCGGGGGCCAAGAACGCCTGCCTCACGCTGATGCCGGCGACGCTGCTCAGCGACGAGCCGCTGACGCTGACCAACGCGCCGCGGCTCAGCGACATCCGCACCATGACCGCGCTGCTGGGCTCGCTGGGGGCCGAGGTCAGCACGCTGCAGGACGGCAAGGTTCTGGCGATGTCGAGCCACGACCTGACCAGCCACACCGCCGACTACGACATCGTGCGCAAGATGCGCGCCTCGATCCTGGTGCTGGGGCCGATGCTGGCGCGGGACGGCCAGGCGGTGGTCTCGCTGCCCGGCGGCTGTGCCATCGGGGCGCGGCCCGTCGACCTGCACCTGCGGGCGCTCGAGGCGCTGGGGGCGCAGATGGAGCTCAAGGACGGCTATGTTCATGCCCGCGCCCCCGGCGGGCTGAAGGGCGGGCGGATCGACTTTCCCTTCGTCTCGGTCGGGGCCACCGAGAACGCGCTGATGGCGGCGACGCTGGCGAAGGGCACGACGGTGATCGGGAACGCCGCGCGCGAGCCCGAGATCGTCGATCTGGCCGCCTGCCTGGTGAAGATGGGCGCGCAGATCGACGGCGCCGGGACCGGCACGATCACCGTTCAGGGGGTCGAGCGGCTGCACGGCGCCACCCATCCGGTGGTCACCGACCGGATCGAGCTGGGCACCTACATGCTGGCGCCGGCGATCTGCGGCGGCGAGGTCGAGCTGCTGGGAGGGCGCAAGGCGCTGGTCGGGGCCTTCTGCGACAAGCTCGACGAGGCCGGGATCGAGGTCACCGAGACCGAGCGGGGCCTGAGCGTGAAGCGCCGCGAGGATCACGTGAAGGCGGTGAATGTCACCACCGAGCCCTTCCCGGGCTTTCCCACCGACCTGCAGGCGCAGATGATGGCGCTTTTGTGCACTGCCGACGGGGTCAGCGTGCTGGAGGAGACGATCTTCGAGAACCGCTTCATGCACGCGCCCGAGCTGATGCGGATGGGGGCGCGGATCGACGTGCATGGCGGCCATGCCACGGTCACCGGGGTCGCACAGCTGAAGGGCGCGCCGGTGATGGCCACCGACCTGCGCGCCTCGGTCTCGCTGATCCTCGCCGGGCTGGCGGCGGCGGGCGACACGCTGGTCAGCCGGGTCTATCATCTCGACCGCGGATATGAGCATGTGGTCGGCAAGCTGCGCGGCGTCGGCGCCAGGATCGAGAGGATTCACGCGACATGAGCCGGGATGCGACATTCGAGGAGGGGCGCGAGGCGCCGCTGAACCTGGGCGCTATGGACGGCGAGGATCTCAAGGTGATCTCGTCGCTGGTGCAGGACGCGGTCTTCCCGATCACCGAAATGCGCTGGCGCCCCGCGCAGCGGCGTTTCGCGCTGCTCGTGAACCGCTTCCGCTGGGAGGATGCCGAGGCGGCGCGCACGCGCGGGCGCGCCTTCGAGCGGGTGCAGTCGCTGCTGGTGGTCGACCAGGTGCTGCAGGTCGCCTCGCAGGGGTTGGACCGGGGCGATCCCGACCTGATCCTGTCGCTGCTCGCGGTGGACTTCGAACCGGGGGCGGAGGGGGCCGGCCATGTCCTGCTGACCCTGGCCGGGGACGGCGCGATCCGCCTGTCGGTCGAGGCGCTGGAGATCACGCTCAGGGACGTGACCCGCCCCTATGTCGCGCCCTCCCGGCACGTTCCCGAACACCCCGAATAGGCGCGGCCATTTCACGCCTTGAGAGGGGGGCGCGGCGCGGCTATGTCGCTTGGGCCGAGGGTCGGGCCGTTCGCCTGCCGCCGGCGAGTTCGAACCGCGCCCGCTGCCGGAGGTGCCGATGCCCGTCTTTCTCGATGCCGCCGATCCCGATTTCGAGGCCCGGTTCTCGGCCCTGCTGGGGGCCAAGCGCGAGGACAGCCCGGACGTGGATGCCGATGTCGCCGCGATCATCGCCGATGTGCGCGCCCGCGGCGATGCGGCGCTGATCGAGCTGACCGCGCGTTTCGACCGGCTGACCCTGACACCGGAGACGCTGGCGATTTCCGCCGGCGAGGTGACGCAGGCAATCGCGGCGGTCTCGCCCGAGGACCGCGCTGCGCTGGAGCTGGCGGCCGAGCGCATCCGCGCCTATCACGCCCGCCAGATGCCGCAGGACGCGGAATGGACCGATCCGGAGGGCGCGACGCTGGGCTGGCGCTGGTCGCCGGTTTCGGCGGCCGGGCTCTACGTGCCGGGCGGGCTGGCCTCCTATCCGTCCTCGGTGCTGATGAACGCGATCCCGGCCAAGGTTGCCGGGGTGGAACGGCTGGCCATCGCGGTGCCCACGCCGGACGGGCAGATCAACCCGCTGGTGCTGCTGGCGGCGCATCTGGCCGGGGTGGACGAGATCTATCGCATCGGCGGTGCCCAGGCGATCGCGGCGCTGGCCTATGGCACCGCGACCATCCCGCCGGTGGACAAGATCACCGGCCCCGGCAATGCCTGGGTGGCGGCGGCCAAGCGCCGGGTCTTCGGCAAGGTCGGCATCGACATGATCGCCGGCCCCTCGGAGATCCTGGTGATCGCGGATGCGGACAACGATCCCGACTGGATCGCCCTCGATCTCATGTCCCAGGCCGAGCATGACGCAAGCGCGCAATCGATCCTGATCACCGACGACGCGGGCTTCGGCCGCGCGGTCGCCGCGGCGGTGGAGACGCGCCTCGCGAGCCTCGAGCGCCGCGCCATCGCCGGGGCCAGCTGGCGCGATTTCGGCGCCGTCATCACCGTCGCCGACCTGGACCGGGCCGCCGCCCTGTCGAACCGCATCGCGCCCGAGCACCTGGAGCTCTGCGTTGCCGAGCCCGAGGCGCTGGCGGCGAAATGCACCCATGCCGGCGCGATCTTCCTCGGGCGCTGGACTCCCGAGGCGATCGGCGATTATGTCGGCGGTCCCAACCACGTACTGCCCACCGCCCGCTCGGCGCGCTTTTCCTCGGGCCTGTCGGTGATGGATTTTCTCAAGCGGACCACCCTGGCGCGGATGACACCGCAGGCGCTGCGTGCTATCGGGCCTGCGGCGGAACGGCTGGCGCGCTCAGAGAGCCTCGAGGCCCACGGGTTGTCGGTGCGCGCGCGGCTCGACCAGTTGAACAGCTAGAGGCCCCATGTCCCATATCGTCGATATCGTCCTCGATGACGCCGGCCTGCCGCCGCCCACGCCCGAGATCGAGCAGGAGCGCAAGGTGGCGCTGTTCGACCTGCTCGAGGACAACACCTTCGTGCTGCCCAAGCGCGACGACCGCCCGGTTCCGGACGGGCCCTACCAGCTGAACCTCTCGATCCGCGACAAGCGGCTGGTCTTCGATGTCGAGACCACGGACGCGCGCAAGGCGGCCGAGTTCCACCTGTCGCTGGGCCCCTTCCGGCAGGTGGTGAAGGACTATTTCCAGATCTGCGAGAGCTATTTCGACGCGGTCAAGACCCTGCCGCCCAGCCAGATCGAGACCATCGACATGGCCCGGCGCGGCATCCATGACGAGGGCAGCCGGGTGCTGCAGGAACGTCTGGAGGGCAAGGCCGAGATCGACCGCGATACCGCGCGGCGGCTCTTCACCCTGATCTGCGTCCTGCATTTCGGCGGCTGAGCCTTGGACGCGCTGCCCCAGTCGATCCTGTTCTGCTGCGATCACAACTCGGTGCGCTCGCCGATGGCCGAGGGCATCATGAAGAAATTCTACGGCACCGGCACCTACGTGCAATCGGCGGGCGTCACCAACGAGATGGAGATCGACGGCTTCTCGATCGCGGTCTGCGACGAGATCGGGGTGGAGCTGTCGCGCCACCGCTCGCGCAGCTTCGACGAGATGGAGAAATGGGGCGAGGATCCGGGCGCGTTCGACCTGGTGGTGGCGCTGTCGCCGGAAAGCCGGCGGCGGGCCGAGGCGCTGGCGCGGATCTATCACCTCGATGTCGAGTACTGGCCGATCATCGATCCCACCGGCGTGGGCGAGACCCGCGCCGCCAAGCTCGACAGCTACCGGCAGGCGCGCGACCAGATCGTGCAGAAGCTCACCGACCGCTGGGGCGCGCCGCGGGCGTGAGGGTCAGGCGCGCCGCGCGACGATCAGGTGGCGCGAGGATCCGGCGGGATAGCGGGCGGTCTCGACGATCTCGAACCCGGCGGCGCCCATCGCGCGCTCCAGATCGTCGCCAATGAGAAAGTTCATGGACGGGGCAAACCCGATCCCGCGCAGCGCCCTTATGAACAGCCGCAGCAGCGAAGAATTCTCGCCGAGGCAGGGGGTTTTCGAGATCAGCAACCCGCCGGGCCTGAGAAGCTGGTGCAGGTGCCGCAGCGTGCCGGGCAGATCGTCCAGCAGGTGCAGCAGGTTGAAGGCCAGCGCGGCGTCGAACCCGGCCTCGGGTAGCGCCGCGCTTGAAGCCTCGGCCTGCAGGAAACGCAGCGTGTCCATCGCCGCCGCGCGCCGCTTGTCCTCGGCGATGGCGATCATCGCGCCCGAGAGATCGGTGCCGGTATAGCTGGCCACGTCGCCGGCCAGCCGCAGCGCGGTGGTGCCGGTGCCGCAGCCGATCTCGAGCACCGCGTCCGTGGGGCCGAGGTGGCGGCGCACATGGGCGAGCGTCGCCTCATAGGCCGCGTCGTCGCGGATCCGCATCCGGGCATAGCGGGCAGCGTGGCGATCCCAGAAGGCAGCGGGATCGGGGGCGGTCATTCCAGGGTCACGCTCTGCCGCAGCGCGCCGCTGGCCCGGTCGAAGATCAGGATCTGGCCCTCGCCGGTGACCACCGCGTACCAGTCCGCGCCCATGGTAAAGGCCTCGGCCGTGGTGCCGTCGGGCAGGGTGATGCTGTCGGGGACCACCGGCGGCGATTTCGAGAAACGGATGACAAGCAGCCCGACGATGGATAAAAGCCCGCCGATCATCACCGCCGTCAGGATGGTCACCAGGAGGCGCAGGAACCGCAGGTTCGGCGGCTCCGGCACCCGCTCGGAAGGATCGTTCATGGCCACCCGCACCGTCGCTTTCCGCATCGCGGCCAATCCGCCGCCGCGCCTTGATAAGGCGCTTTCGCGCGATGTGCCAGCATCGGCGGCCCTGTCGCGCACGCGTCTGGCGCGGCTGATCGCTTCCGGGGCGGTGGCCGTGGACGGCACGCCGGTCACCGACGCCAAGGCCCGCGTGGACGAGGGCGCCGAGGTCGAGATCGCGCTGGAGCCCGCCGAGGAGAGCCATATCGGCCCCGAGGCGATCGCCCTCGACGTGGTCTTCGAGGACGACGCGCTGATCGTGGTGAACAAGCCCGCCGGGATGGTGGTGCACCCGGCGCCGGGCACGCCTTCGGGCACGCTGGTCAACGCGCTGCTGGCCCATTGCGGCGCGGATCTCTCCGGCGTCGGCGGGGTGCGGCGGCCCGGCATCGTGCACCGGATCGACAAGGACACCAGCGGCCTGCTGGTGGTCGCCAAGACCGATGCGGCCCATCACGGGCTGGCCGCGCAGTTCGCCGCGCATGCGGCCGAGCGCCGCTATGTCGCGCTCTGCCACGGGGTGCCCGATGCCAGCGATCCACGTCTGCGCGGGCTGCCCGGCGTCGCGTTCGAGCCCGGCAACGTGCTCTGCGTGACCACGCAGTTGGCCCGGCACCGCACCGACCGGCAGCGCCAGGCGGTGCTCTTCCAGGGCGGGCGGCGCGCGGTGACCCGGGTGCGGGTGACCGAGGCGTTCGGCACCCCGCCCGCCGTGGCGCTGATCGCGTGCTGGCTGGAGACCGGGCGCACCCACCAGATCCGGGTGCACATGGCCCATGCGGGTCACGGGCTGATCGGCGACCCGGTCTATGGCGGCCAGCGCCGGGTTCCGAAGAAGGCGCTGGACCCGGAGGCGCTGGCCGCGGTCGAGGGGTTTCCGCGCCAGGCGCTGCACGCCGCGGTGCTGGGCTTCGCGCATCCGCTCACCGGCGAAATGCTGCGCTTCGAGGCGCCGCTGCCGCCGGACATGGGCGCGCTGGTCGCGGCGCTGCGCGGTCAGCCGGGCTGAGGCCCCGGCAGGCGCAGGCCTCGGATCAGCAGCCAGAGGCAGAGCGCGATCTCGGCCAGCAGCGGCACCGCATAGGCTGGCTGCAGCGCCGCGTTCAGATCAGGTGCGAGCAGCCGCGAGAAGCTGCCGAGCAGGTAGACGGCGCCCGCCGCGCCGAGCAGGGCGCAGAGCCAGCGCGGCACGTAGCCGGACCATGCGAGCAGCAGCGCCATCAGACCGGTGTTGAGGCCGAAGAAGATCAGCCCCAGGTCATAGCCGAGGCTTTGCACCTCGAGGAACCGCAGCGCCTGGGCGGGATCGGTCCCGGCGGCGCCGATAGCGGCGAGCTGAAACAGCAGCGCAGCGGCGATGGTGGCGGCCTGGACCAGCCGCAGCCCGGCGGCCAGCAGCGCCAGCGTCGGCTGGACGTGGCGCAGAAGTTGCAGGAAGAGCACGGCGAGCGCCACGTCGCAGGCCACCATCACCGCATCGGCGGCGACCCCGAAGCGCAGGCGCGGCAGCGAGGCGGCGATGTCCGCCGTGCCGGCGAGCAGCGGCGCGCGCACCGCCAGTTAGCTCCAGACGCCGAGGACGATGACCAGCAGATAGAGCGCCCCGGCGGCACGGGCATGGGCAAGCGGGTTGGCAAGCGGGGGTGCGGGCATTTCGGGCTCCTTCCTTTTGCGGGTCCGGGCCGGCCGTGGCGCCGGACAGCGAGGGCGTCGGGGCGCGCACCGCATCGCGCGCCTGACATGATCCGCACATGCGCGTGAGCACCGCCCCTCAACCCTTTCTTAACGTTTGATTCAGGCGCATATGGTAGCGCCTGGCCTTGAAAGGGCCAAATGAGCGGTCTATATCACATGTTAAGCTTGTAAACATTCGGAGAGAAGGAAGCAGATGGCCAATTACGCGAACCTGCCGGCGCCGACGCCCGAAGGTGGTCTCAACCGCTACATGCAGGAGATTCGCAAGTTTCCGCTGCTGGAGCCGGAAGAGGAATACATGCTGGCCAAGCGCTGGGTCGAGGAGCAGGACACCGAGGCCGCGCACCGGATGGTGACCTCGCATCTGCGGCTCGCCGC
>JAGRMU010000097.1:0-4080 GCA_020441165.1 Sedimentitalea sp. | reverse complement strand
CGCCATGGGCTATCGCGGCTACGGGCTGCCGCAGGCCGAGGTGATCTCGGAGGCCAATGTCGGCCTGATGCAGGCGGTCAAGCGCTTCGATCCCGAGAAGGGGTTCCGGCTCGCCACCTACGCGATGTGGTGGATCCGCGCCTCGATCCAGGAGTACATCCTGCGATCGTGGTCGCTGGTCAAGCTGGGCACGACCTCGGCCCAGAAGAAGCTGTTCTTCAACCTGCGCAAGGCCAAGGCCAAGATCGGCGCGCTGGAGGAGGGCGATTTGCACCCGGACAACGTCAAGCAGATCGCCACCGATCTCGGCGTGACCGAGGACGAGGTGATCTCGATGAACCGGCGGATGTCGGGGGGCGATGCCTCGCTGAACGCCACCGTCGGCTCCGAGGGCGAAGGTACGATGCAGTGGCAGGATTGGCTGGAGGACGAGGATGCCGACCAGGCCGGAGACTATGCCGAGCGTGACGAGCTGGAGGCGCGGCGCGAATTGCTGGCCCAGGCCTTCGACGTGCTGAACGAGCGCGAGCGGGACATCCTGACCCAGCGCCGCCTGTCCGACCGGCCGGTGACCCTGGAAGAGCTCAGCAGCCAGTATGACGTCAGCCGCGAGCGCATCCGCCAGATCGAGGTGCGGGCCTTCGAGAAGCTGCAGAAGAAGATGCGCGACCTGGCCCGCGAAAAGGGCATGCTGGCCGTGGCCTGAGAGCCGTGCGCGCCGGCGCCGAACACCCGCGCCCCGTCTGCCCGGCAGGCGGAGCGTCGACATGACCCCGCGCATCGTCTTCCACCTGCCGCGCTCCTGGCTCGGCCCCGCGGGCAGCGGCGTGCTGCCCTTCTATCGGCGCCTGGCCGAGGGGCTGGACGCGCGGGGAATTCCCTTCGAGCAGGTTGCTCTCGACCGTGAACGCCTCTCGGAGCGGGTTTCGGGCGATGCGGCGTTCCACATCGTCAACCACGGCCGATTCCGTCATCCGCGGGTGCTGAATGCCGGCATCGCTTACATCTATCCGTTCTGGAACCTCGACCCGCAAGGTATTCGCGCCTTCTCGTCGATCGGCGGTTTGCGGTTCGATCCGGCCTCCATCGATGCCGCCATCGCCCGCCCGTTCTTCCGGCGCCTGCGCCAGCGCATCGTGGGCGCGCGCCGCTCGCGCTACGAGCAGCCGATGGCGCGCGAGACACTGCCACAGGCTGCCGCGGCGGTGTTCCTGCAGAGCGAGGGGCACCGGAATGTTGGCGAGACGCTCTACCTCGATCGCTGGCAGATGCTGGAGACGGTGCTGGGCGCCACGCGCGCTCCGGTGATCGTCAAGCCGCATCCGCGCGATGCCAGCGCCGAGACCGATGAGGCGCTGCGCGATCTGGGGCGGCGCTTTGCCCATCTGCATGTCGCGCGCGGCAACATCCACGACATCATCGCGGCCTCCGACCGCGTCGTCACCATCAACTCGGCGGTGGGGATCGAGGCCTATCTGCACCGCAAGCCGGTGATCCTGTGCGGCGCGGCGGATTTCCACCATATCGCCGACACCGCCCGATCCGAGGCCGACCTGGCGCGGCTGGCGACCCGGCCACCGCACGCGCGGCACTATGACAAGTTCGTCTGGTGGTATTTCGGCCATAACTGCCTGAGCACCACCGATCCGGAGCTGACAGGACGCTTCCTGCAGCGACTCGCGGCGCAAGGCTTCACCCCGTGAACCGAGCGCCGCCTGTCGGTGACGCCGCGTGGCCCGGTCGTCAGGTCAGCCGCGCGCGCAGCACCCGGATCATGTTCTCGCCCATCACCTTGCGGATCTGCGCCTCGGTCAGGCCGGCCTCGAGCAGCGCATGGGTCAGGGCGGGCAGTTCGGACGTGTCGAAGGCGGTCTCGACCGAGCCGTCGAAATCCGAGCCCAGCGAGACGTGATCCTCGCCCACCGCGGCGATGGCGGCGACGATCATCCGGGCGATGCCCGCGGGCGTGATGTCGTCGCAGGCGACCTCGGCCCAGTAGCCCATGCCGATCACCCCGCCGGTGGCGGCGATGGCCTGCATCAGCTCGTCCGGGAAATTGCGCTTGACCGGGCAGAACCCGTGAATGCCGGAATGGCTGACCACCAGCGGCATGTCGGTGATCGCCAGCACGTCCCAGGCCACTTGCGGGCTGGAATGGGCGAGATCCAGCACCATGCCGCGCCCGGCGATCTCGGTGACCACGGCGCGGCCGAAATCGGTCAGCCCGTGATTGCCGGTCCCATGCAGCGACCCGCCGAGCTCGTTGTCGAAGAAGTGCTGCAGACCGATTAGCCGGTATCCGGCGGCTTCGAGCAGGTCGAGATTGGCCAGATCGCCCTCAAGCGGATGCGCGCCCTCGATGCCCAGCAGCCCGCCGACGACCGCGCTGCCCCGCGCGCGCTCGGCAAGCACCGCGTCGAGATCCGCCTGGCTGCGGATGTTGCGCAGCATGTCCGGGGCGGCTTCCTCGAAGCGGTGCAGTTTCTCGGCCTGGTAGAGCGCCCGCTCCAGCAGGCTGTCCCAGGTGCGGATCGGCCAGAGCTGCCCGATGGCCAGCGGGGTGATGTTGTCGAAGGCCTCGGCCGAGTTGGCGTCATAGTTCTGGCCCGCCGGGCTCTTGGTGACGACGGTGAAGACCTGGATGGCGACGCCGCCCTCGATCAGCCGCGGCAGGTCCACCTGCCCGTAATCGCCGCGTTCGGTCAGGTCGCGGTTCCAGAGCAGGCTGTCGGCATGCCAGTCGCCGATCACCAGACGGTCATGCAGCACCCGCGCGACCTCGGAGACCGGATAGGGGTCGTGGGCGATGACGTTGTTGCGGTGGGACTCGACATAGCCGGGGGCGAAGATGAAAAACCCCGCCGCGCCGATGATCAGGGCGAAGAGACCGGCGGCCAGCAGCCGCCCCAGCCATTTTCCGAAGCTGCGCATGAAGAGGGGTCCCGAGGTTTCATCGCGCGCGAGGCTATGCCAGGGGGCGGCGAAGACAAAGCGTGACGTCGCGGCCTCTTGGCAGGAGGGCCAGGGGCGCCTAGGTTTTCCTGCGAAGGAGGCTGCGGCATGGCAGGCGGATGGGCGCGCGACGGCGCGGTGAACGATCAGATTGAGGCGTCGATCGGGGACGAGCTGGCGCGGCTCAAGGCGCGGGCGCGTCCGGCGGGCGAGAGCCTGACCCATTGCGCCGAATGCGAAGAGCCGATCCCCGAGGCCCGGCGGATCGCGTTGCCCGGGGTCAAGCTCTGCATCGACTGCCAGCAGGAGCGTGACGGCGCCTTCAAGGCGCGCGGTGGCATCAACCGGCGCGGCAGCAAGGACAGCCAGCTGAAATAGCGCGTTTCAGGGCGCCGGGCGCCAAATCGCGACTGCGGTCTCGCGCCTCGGCTCAGCGAGGGCCACGCCAGCGCCGGAGCAATGGGCGCACGTCCAGCGCCGCCACCGCGACCCCAAGCGGGATCATCCAGAAGCCCAGCACCGGCAGGAAGCCGAGCACGCCGCCGCCGATCAGCACCATCCCCAGCACCAGCCGCAGCCCCGGCGGAACCCGGGCGCGAATCCGCACCAGGGCCCGGCTCATCCGGCCCTTGAGAGTGCGCGGCGGTGTCCTGCCCTCGGCCATCGCCGCCGGTCAGTCCTCCATCGCTTCCAGCTCGTCGATCAGGCCGGCGATCATGTCGAGGCCCCGGTTCCAGAAGGCCGGGTCGGAGGCGTCGAGCCCGAAGGGGGCCAGCAGCTCGGAGTGATGCTTGGAGCCGCCCGCTTTCAGCATCTCGAAATAGCGGTCCTCGAAGCCCTCGGGCTGCTCGCGGTAGACCGAGTAGAGCGCGTTCACCAGCCCGTCGCCGAAGGCATAGGCATAGACGTAGAAGGGCGAGTGCACGAAATGCGGGATATAGGCCCAGAAGGTCTCGTACCCCTCCATGAAGTCGAAGGCCGGCCCGAGGCTTTCGGCCTGCACGCTCATCCAGAGCGCGTTGATGTCCTCGGGGGTCAGCTCGCCGCCGCGACGGGCGTCGTGCAGCTTGCATTCGAAGTCGTAGAAGGCGATCTGCCGCACGACGGTGTTGATCATGTCCTCGACCT
>JAGRMU010000096.1 GCA_020441165.1 Sedimentitalea sp. | reverse complement strand
TGTCGCCGGACGCGCCCGCGCCATGGCCTCGGCCGGGGGTGACGCGCGCGTGCTGCATTCGCTGCCGTCCTACTACGGCGCCTTCGTGGCGCTCTCGGCGCTGGTGCCGGCGCTGGCCCTGCTGGCCATCTGGTCGGTGGCCCAGCCGATGCTGATCGAGCGCACGGTCTCGGCCACGATCCCGGCGGAGCTCATCCCCGAAGGCGCCACAAGCGGGCTGGTGATGAGCGACGTGCGCCGGCTTGCCGAGGGGCTCGATACCGCCATCGCCCGGGGCGCCATGACGCGGGACGAGGCGGACCGGATCAGCGCCGGCGACAGCGACATCCGCGCGCTTCTCGGCGAGGTCGGCGTCGCCCTCGCGCAGGAGGTGCGCCCCGAGGTGCTGGATGCGGCGCAGCGTCACCGCGCGCTCACCGAAACCGGAACGCGCTGGATGGCGATCCTGGTTGCGGCGGTGGCGCTCGCCGGTCTGGCCGTGGCCTTTGCCCGCACCCACAAGGGCTTTCGTGCCCGCAACGCGGTCGAGCAGGGGATGCTGGCGTTGCTGGTTCTGTGCGCCTCGATCGCGATCCTGACCACGGTCGGCATCGTGCTCTCGATGTTGTTCGAGACGCTGCATTTCTTCCGCATGCACCCCTGGACCGATTTCTTCTTCGGCCCGACCTGGGCGCCGAACTTCCGCGGCGACAGCGAGCTGTCGATCCTGCCGCTGCTCTGGGGCACGCTCTACATCTCCTTCGTGGCGCTGCTGGTGGCGGTGCCGATCGGGCTCTTCGCGGCGGTCTACCTTTCGGAATATGCCGGCAAGACGGTGCGCGCCGTCGCCAAGCCGCTGCTGGAAATCCTCGCCGGCATTCCGACCATCGTCTACGGCCTCTTCGCGCTCCTGACCGTCGGGCCGATGCTCGCCCGGGTCTTCGGCGGCGGCGAGGCCGGGCTGCTCGGCCTCGACTGGATGGCGGGAGCGACCTCGGTGCTGACCGCCGGGCTGGTGATGGGGATCATGCTGATCCCGTTCGTCTCCTCGCTCTCGGACGACATCATCAACGCGGTGCCGCAGGCAATGCGCGACGGCTCGCTGGGCCTCGGCGCGACCCGGTCCGAGACCGTACGCCAGGTCGTGCTGCCGGCGGCGCTGCCCGGCATCGTCGGCGCGGTGCTTCTGGCGGCCAGCCGGGCCATCGGCGAGACCATGATCGTGGTGATGGGGGCGGGGGCGATCGCCAGGTTCTCGCTGAACCCCTTCGACTCGATGACCACGATCACCACCCGCATCGTCAGCCAGCTGACCGGCGATACCGATTTCGCCAGCCCCGAGACGCTGGTCGCCTTTGCCCTCGGCCTCACCCTCTTCGTGCTGACCCTGGGGCTGAACATCCTGGCACTCTACATCGTGCGCACCTACCGGGAGCAATACGAATGACCGACAGGGGCGCACCCGCCCGCCGGACGCAAAGCTCGCTCTTTGCCGCCGACCGGCGCACCGCGCGGCGCAACGCCGTCGAGGCGAGGTTCCGCCTCTACGGGCTTCTGGCGATCTGCGTCGGGTTGCTGATGCTCGCGGTCCTGGTGGTGACCATCGTCACCCGCGGCACCGGCGCCTTCCAGCAGTCCTTCGTCACCCTGACCGTTGAGCTGACCGCGTCCAAGCTGGACAAGTCCGGCACCCGCCACCTGGAGGCGATCAAGAAGGTCTCGACCTTCGGCTACGCGCCGCTGCTGGCCGCCGCCTTCGAGACCAAGGCGGCCGATCTGGGCATCGACACGCCGCTCAATCCCAAGGAGATGGCCGACCTGCTGTCCAAGGACGCCGCCGCCACCCTGCGCGATCATGTGCTGGCGCACCCCGAGCAGATCGGCCAGAGCGTCGAGTTCCGGTTCCTCGCCAACAGCCGGGTCGATGGCTATCTGAAGGGGCGGGTCAGCCGCGACAGCATCGCCGATGACAAGAACATCTCGGCCGAGCAGCTCGACTTCGTCGATGCGCTGGTCGCCGCCGGCGTCATCACCAAGACCTTCAACTGGGATTTCATCTTCGGCGCCGACGCCTCGGACCAGCGCCCCGAGGCCGCCGGCATGGGCGTCGCCATGCTGGGCTCGCTGGCGATGATGCTGGTGGTCCTGGTCCTGTCGCTGCCGATCGGGGTGGCCGCCTCGATCTACCTGGAGGAATTCGCGCCCAGGACCTGGTGGACCGACGTCATCGAGGTCAACATCTCGAACCTCGCCGCGGTGCCCTCGATCGTCTTCGGCATCCTGGGCCTTGCGGTGTTCATCAACTACATGCACCTGCCGATGTCGGCGCCGCTGGTCGGCGGCCTGGTGCTGACCCTGATGACCCTGCCGACGATCATCATCTCGACCCGCGCGTCGCTGAAGGCGGTGCCGCCCTCGATCCGCGACGCGGCTCTCGGGGTCGGCGCCTCGAAGATGCAGTCGGTCTTTCACCATGTGCTGCCGCTGGCCGCGCCTGGCATCCTGACCGGCACCATCATCGGCCTGGCGCAGGCGCTTGGCGAGACCGCGCCGCTTCTGCTGATCGGCATGGTCGGCTTCATCGCCTCGAACCCGCCGGACAGCATCGCCGGCGCGCTGCTGTCGCCCAACTCGGCGATGCCGGCGCAGATCTACGAATGGGCCAAGCGGGCCGATCCGGCCTTCTACGAGCGCGCCTGGGGTGGCATCATCATCCTGCTGGCGTTCCTGATCACCATGAACACGGTGGCGGTGATCCTGCGCCGCCGGTTCGAGCGCCGCTGGTAGGGGGCCGGGCCATGAACGACATGACCAGACTGGAGAACGCCTTGGACGTGACCGAGGCCAAGATATCCGCGCGCGGCGTCCAGGTGTTCTATGGCGACACCCAGGCGATCCGGGACGTCGATGTCGAGATCGCCGACAAGACGGTGACCGCCCTCATCGGCCCTTCGGGCTGTGGCAAGTCGACCTTCCTGCGCTGCCTGAACCGGATGAACGACACCATCGAGAGCTGCCGCGTCGAGGGAACCATCCTGCTGGACGGCGAGGACATCTATGACCGGAGGGTCGATCCGGTGCAGCTGCGCGCCAAGGTCGGGATGGTCTTCCAGAAGCCGAACCCGTTCCCCAAGTCGATCTACGACAACGTCGCCTACGGGCCGCGCATCCACGGGCTGGCCCGCACGCGCGCCGAGCTCGACGAGATCGTCGAGCGTGCCCTGCGCCGCGCCGCGCTCTGGACCGAGGCCAAGGACCGGCTGAGCGAGCCGGGCACCGGCCTCTCGGGCGGCCAGCAGCAGCGGCTCTGCATCGCCCGCGCGGTGGCCACCGAACCCGAGGTGCTGCTGATGGACGAGCCCTGCTCGGCGCTCGATCCGATCGCCACCGCCCAGGTCGAGGAGCTGATCGACGAGCTGCGCCAGAACTACTCGGTGGTGATCGTCACCCACTCGATGCAGCAGGCGGCGCGGGTCAGCCAGAAGACCGCGTTCTTTCACCTCGGCAACCTTGTCGAATTCGGCGAGACCGGCCACATCTTCACCAATCCCGAGGATCCCCGGACCGAGGCCTATATCACCGGCCGGATCGGCTGAAAGGACGCGCAGCATGCACGAACATCACATCGCATCGGCCTTCGACCGCGATCTCGAGGCGATCCAGGCCCGGATCATGAAGATGGGCGGGCTGGTCGAGGCGGCGATCATGGAGGCCGCCCGGTCGCTGGAAACCCGCGACCTGGAACTGGCCGAGCGGGTCCGGGCCGCGGACAAGGCCATCGACGCGCTCGAGGACATGATCAACGAGGAGGCGGCGCGGGTGATCGCCCTGCGCGCGCCCACCGCGGTCGATCTGCGGCTGATCCTGTCGGTGACCCGGATCAGCGGCAACCTCGAGCGGATCGGGGACTATGCCAAGAACATGGCCAAGCGCACCGGGGTGCTGAGCCAGATGCCCACGGTGGACGACAGCGCCGGCGCCCTGCGCCGGATGGCGCGCGAGGTCGAGCAGATGCTCAAGGACGCGCTCGATGCCTATATCCAGCGCGATGTCGAGCTGGCCGGGGATGTCATCGAGCGCGACCGCGAGGTCGACCAGATGTACAACGCGCTTTTCCGCGAGTTCCTGACCTTCATGATGGAGGATCCGCGCAACATCAGCCCCTGCATGCACCTGCATTTCATCGCCAAGAACATCGAGCGGATGGGCGATCACGTGACCGCCATCGCCGAGCAGGTGATCTATCTGGTCTCGGGCGCCCGGCCCGACGAGGCCCGGCCCAAGGCCGACACCACCTCGGTGAAGATCTGAGGAGCGCGCCGATGAGTGCCGACACCCCCACCGTGCTTTTGGTCGAGGACGAACCGGCGCAGCGTGAGGTACTGGCCTACAACCTGGAGGCCGATGGGTTCCGCGCCCTGCGCGCCGAGGATGGCGAGGAGGCGCTGCTGCTGGTCGACGAGGCCATGCCCGACCTCATCGTGCTGGACTGGATGATGCCCAATCTCAGCGGCATCGAGGTCTGCCGGCGCCTGAAGTCCCGCCCCGAGACCCGCGGCATCCCGATCATCATGCTCTCGGCGCGCTCCGAGGAGGTGGACAAGGTGCGCGGCCTGGAAACCGGCGCCGACGACTACGTAATCAAGCCCTATTCGGTGGCCGAGTTGATGGCGCGGGTCCGCACCCAGCTGCGCCGCGTGCGCCCGGCCAGCACCGGGATGCGGCTCGAATACGGGGATATCGTGCTCGACGCCGAGACGCACCGGGTCAGCCGGGCGGGCGCGCCGCTGAAGCTGGGCCCGACCGAGTTTCGCCTGCTCGGCACCTTCATGGAGAAACCCGGCCGGGTCTGGAGCCGCGAGCAGCTGCTCGACCGGGTCTGGGGACGCGACATCTATGTCGATACCCGCACCGTCGACGTGCATATCGGCCGGCTGCGCAAGGCGCTGACCCGGCATGGCGGCGACGATCCGCTGCGCACCGTCCGTGGAGCCGGCTACGCGCTCGGCTGAGGCGAGGCATCGCGCGGCGCGGGCCGGCTGCGATTTCGCCTTGGGGCGCGTGAACGCAAGCGATTGCCCGGGCGATCACCGGGGCAGGGGGTCTTCCGGCTGCGCCTGGCTCGCCAGCCAGTCGCGGAAGAGGGTCAGTGCCGGATCGCGGGACCGGGCGAGGGGCCAGACGAGGTAATAGGCCCCCTGCGCCTCGACCGGCTCGCCATGGGCCTTGACCAGCCGCCCCGCGGCCAGGTCGGCCTCGACCAGGTAGTCGGGCATCAGCGCGACCCCCAGACCGTGCAGGGCCGCCTGGGTGATCGTTGAGAATTGGTCATACATGGTGCCGGCGAGCGGCCCGGAGACGTCGACGCCCTGCGCCGCGAACCAGTGCTTCCAGGCTTGCGGCCGGGTCTGGATGTGCAGCAGCGGCACCTCCAGCAGAGCCGCCGGACCGGCGCGCGCTGCGTCGGCCGCCAGACCGGGGGCGCAGACCGGCAACATTCGCTCGGACCGCAGCAGCAGGCTGTCCGTCCCCGGCCAGTCATTCCGACCGAAATGAATCGCCGCGTCAAAGGTTTCCGCGGCGAAGTTGAACGGCTGCAGGCGGGTCGCCATGTTGATCGTGACCTCCGGGTGCAGCCGCGTGAAGGCCGGCAGGCGCGGCATCAGCCAGCGCATGCCGAAGGCCGGCAGGATCGCCAGGTTCAGCGTGCCGCCTTCTGGCAAGACCTGCAGGCGCAGCGAGGCCTGGACGATCCGGTCCAGGGCGTCGCGGATCTCGGCAGCATAGGCCTGGGCGGCGGGGGTCAGGGTCAGCCGCTTGCGGTCCCGCAGGACCAGATCGGCGCCCATCTGACGCTCGAGCGCCTGCAATTGCCGGCTGATCGCGCTCTGGGTCAGGGACAGTTCCTCGGCCACCGCCGAGGCGCTGCCCAGCCGGTCCAGCGCTTCGAGGGCGCGCAGCGAGGCGATCGAGGGGAGGAGTTTGCGCGGCACCATGTTATATGATCTTTACTCATATATTTAGGTGAAAGTCTCGCTGTTTTTTCGCCCGGCGTCGTCATAGTCTCGATCCGACGCTCAACCCGCGAGGATGCCAAGATGAACGCTCCCAAATCTCCCGCCCCGATGCTCAAGCCCAAGGACGCCCCGGATCTCGCCGGATTCGACTGGGCCGACCCGCTGCGCCTCGAGGACCAGCTCACCGAGGAGGAGCGGATGATCGCCGCCAGCGCCCGCGCCTATGCACAGGAGTCGCTGCAGCCGAGGGTGACGAAGGCCTATGCCGAGGAAGCCACCGACCCGGAGATCTTCCGCGAGATGGGCGAAATGGGCCTTCTGGGCGTGACCGTGCCCGAGGAATACGGCGGCATCGGCGCCGGCTATGTCAGCTATGGCCTGGTGGCGCGCGAGGTCGAGCGGGTGGATTCGGGATACCGCTCGATGATGTCGGTGCAGAGCAGCCTGGTGATGTATCCGATCTATGCCTATGGCAGCGAGGAACAGCGCCGCAAGTACCTTCCGAAACTGGCCAGCGGCGAGTTCATCGGCTGTTTCGGCCTGACCGAGCCGGATGCGGGCAGCGATCCGGCGGGCATGAAGACCCGCGCCGTCAAGACGGCGGACGGCTACCGGCTGACCGGCTCGAAGATGTGGATTTCGAACGCGCCGATCGCCGATGTCTTCGTGGTCTGGGCCAAGTCGGACGCTCATGAGGGCAAGATCCGGGGATTCATCCTGGAGAAGGGCATGAAGGGCCTCAGCGCGCCGAAGATCCAGAACAAGATGAGCCTGCGCGCCTCGATCACCGGCGAGATCGTGCTGGATGGTGTCGAGGTGGGCGAAGAGGCTCTGTTGCCGCATGTTCAGGGCCTGAAAGGCCCGTTCGGCTGCCTCAACCGCGCCCGCTACGGGATCAGCTGGGGGGTGATGGGGGCCGCTGAGGCCTGCTGGCACGGCGCGCGGCAATACGGGCTCGATCGGCACCAGTTCAACCGCCCGCTGGCCCAGACCCAGCTTTTCCAGAAGAAGCTGGCCGACATGCAGACCGAGATCGCGCTGGGGCTGCAGGCCAGCCTGCGGGTCGGGCGGCTGATGGATGACGCCAACGCCGCGCCCGAGATGATCAGCCTGGTCAAGCGCAACAATTGCGGCAAGGCGTTGGAGATCGCGCGCCATGCCCGCGACATGCATGGCGGCAACGGCATCAGCCTTGAGTTCCAGGTGATCCGGCATCTGATGAACCTGGAGACGGTGAACACCTACGAGGGCACCCATGACGTTCATGCTCTGATCCTCGGGCGCGCGCAGACCGGGCTGCAGGCATTCTTCTGACGGGGCGCGGGATGGATCGTGCCGAGATCGTCCACGCCGCCTTTCTGGAGCGCGTGACGCAGGACGACCTGCCGGACCCGCGCGGCCTGTCGGCCGATGCAGGCCTGAGCGCGGAGGATCTCAAGGCAGTGTTTCGCGCCCAGGTGATGTCGCGCCATCTGGACCGGATGTCGCGGCAGCTCCAGGCGCGCGGGCAGGGGTTCTATACCATCGGCTCCTCCGGCCACGAGGGCAGCGCGGCGGTGGCGCTGGCGTTGCGGCCGAGCGATCCGGCGCTGCTCCATTACCGCGATGCCGCGTTCCAGATCGCGCGCGCGGGCCAGGTGCCGGGGCAGGCGCCGCTGCGCGACATGCTGCTGAGCTTCACCGCCGCGGCCGAGGATCCGATCAGCGGCGGGCGGCACAAGGTGCTGGGCTCGAAGGCGCTGAACATCCCGCCGCAGACCTCGACCATCGCCAGCCACCTGCCCAAGGCGGTGGGCATGGCCTATGGCATCGGTCTGCGGCGCCGCTGCCCGGCGCTACCGACGCAGACCCCGCCCGATGCGGTGGTCCTGTGCAGTTTCGGCGATGCCTCGGTCAACCATTCGACGGCCCAGGGCGCGCTGAACGCCGCCGGCTGGACGGCCTGGCAGAACGTGCCGCTGCCGTTGGTGTTTCTGTGTGAGGACAACGGCATCGGCATCTCCACCCGCTCGCCCGCCGGCTGGGTGCCCGCGGTGCTGCAGTCGCGCCCCGGGCTGACCTATATCGCCTGTAACGGCCTCGACGTGGCCGACACCTTTGCCGCCGCCCGCCGCGCCGCCGATCACGCGCGCCGCCTGCGCAAGCCGGTGCTGCTGCACATGTCCTGCGTGCGCCTGTTCGGCCATGCCGGGCCGGACGTGGAATCGGCCTATCGCCCTGTGGCCGAGATCGAGGCGGCCGAGCGCGACGATCCGCTGATCCACACGGCCGCCCGACTGATCGCCGAGAAAGTCGAAACCGCTGACGGGATTGTTGATCTATATCAGACGCTTTGGAAGGAAACCGAACGCACCGCCGAGGCCGTGGTCTCGCGTCCGAAGCTGACCGATGCGCGCCAGGTGATGGCCTCCCTGATCCCGCCGAAGCGCGAAGTTCCGCGGCGCAACCGCCCGTCCGAAGACGAGCGCAGCGCCTGTTTCGGCCCTGCCGATCTGCGCGCCCTGACCGTGCCGCAGCCGATGAACAAGCTCATCAACCTCGGCCTGACCGAGCTGATGCTGGCCCATCCCGAGATCGTCATGGCCGGCGAGGATATCGGCCGCAAGGGCGGTGTCTACGGCATCACCAAGGGGTTGCAGGCCCGGTTCGGCGCGCCGCGGGTGATCGATTCGCTGCTCGACGAGCAGAGCATCCTGGGTCTTGCGATCGGTCTCGCGCAGACCGGGTTCCTGCCGATGCCCGAGATCCAGTTCCTCGCCTACCTGCACAATGCCGAGGACCAGCTGCGCGGCGAGGCGGCGACATTGCCGTTCTTTTCGAACGGCCAGTTCACCAATCCGATGGTGCTGCGGATTGCCGGGCTCGGCTATCAGAAGGGCTTCGGCGGACATTTCCACAACGACAATTCGCTGGCGGTGCTGCGCGACATTCCGGGCCTGGTGATCGGCTGCCCCTCGGACGGCGCGCAGGCGGTGCGCATGTACCGCGAGGCGCTGCGCCTGGCGCTCGAGGAGCAGCGGGTGGTGGTGATGATCGAGCCGATCGCGCTCTATCCCATGCGCGATCTGCATCACGAGGGCGATGGCGGCTGGATGCGCAGCTATCCGCCCGAGGGCCTGGTCGCGCCGCTGGGAGAGGTCGCGGTGACGGGGCAGGGGACGGACCTCGCCATCGTCACCTATGGCAACGGGGTCTATCTGAGCACCCAGGCGCGGGCGCGGCTGGAGCAGGCCGGGATCGCGACCCGGATCGTCGATCTGGGCTGGCTGGCGCCGCTGCCCGAAGCGGCTCTGTTGCAGGCGGTTCGGCCCTGCAACCACGTGCTGATCGTCGACGAATGCCGGCGGACCGGCTCGCAGAGCGAGGCGCTGATGACGCTTTTCGCCGAGGCCGGGCTGCGGCAGGTGCGCCGAATGGCCGCCGAGGACAGTTTCATTGCCACGGGGCCGGCCTTCGGTGCTACACTGCCCTCGGCGGCGGGGATCGTGGCGGCGGCGCAGGATCTCGTTGCGCGGTGATGGAGTGCCGCGTCAAGACTGGCGCAATGTCCCTTCACAAGGGCAGGCCCCGTCATATATAGAAACCTAAATATGTTGTCCCGAGACTGGAGGCGCCCCATGGACTGCAAGAAGATCACGCCGGAGATTTCGGTCGCGGGCCAGCTGCGCCCGCAAGACGTGCCGCAGGCCCACGCGATGGGATTTCGCAGCCTGATCTGCAACCGTCCGGATGGCGAGGAATCCAACCAGCCGCTGTTCGAGGATATCGAGCGCGCTGCAGAGATCTCGGGCATGAAGGCCTATGACATCCCGGTGTCGGGCGGCGGCGTGACCGAGGCGCATGTCAAGGCGCTGGCGGAGATCTGGGACGATCTGCCCAAGCCGGTCCTGCTCTATTGCCGCAGCGGCGCGCGCAGCGCCACGCTGGTCAACGCGGTTCTCAAGGCAAAGCGCGCCGGTTAGGCCCGGTGCCCGCGTCAAGGTCCGATGCGCGCCGATGGCAGCGCATTTTCCCGGTATTGTCCTGGGGCCGAGGCTATGGCCGCGCCGAGCTTGGTGGCGATCTGACCGCCGCGGTCATAGTCACGATCATGCTGATCCCGCAATCGCTGGCCTATGCGCTGCTGGCCGGCCTGCCCAGCGAGGTCGGGCTCTATGCCTCGATCCTGCCGCTGGTGGTCTATGCGATCTTCGGCACCAGCCGCGTGCTGGCGGTCGGGCCGGTGGCGGTGGTGTCGATGATGGCGGCCTCGGCGCTGGCCCCGCTGGGGTTGCAGAGCGTGGCCGAGGTGGTCGCGGCGGCGGCGGTTCTGGCGCTGCTTTCCGGTGCGATCCTGCTGGTCATGGGCGCGCTGCGCCTTGGCGTGGTCGCCGATTTTCTCAGCCATCCGGTCATCGCCGGGTTCATCACCGCCTCGGGTCTGCTGATCGCGGCCAGCCAGATCGGCCACATCCTGGGGATCGACGGTGGTGGCCACACCTTGCCCGAGATCGCCCACGCGCTGTGGCAGGGACTCCCGCAGACGAACTTCGCAACCCTGGTCGTGGGCGGCGCCGCGCTGGCCTTTCTGGTCTGGGTGCGCCGGGGCGCGGTGCCGCTCCTGACCGGGGCAGGGGTGCGCAAGAGGGCGGCCACGACCGTCGCGCGCATCGGGCCGGTGGTCGCGGTGATAGGAACGACCCTCGCGACCTGGGCCCTGCAGCTTGACATCGCGGTGGTCGGTGCGGTGCCGGCCGGCCTGCCGCCGCTGGGCCTGCCGTCGATGGATCCGGGCCTGTTGCAGGCGCTGATCGGGCCCGCGGCGCTGATTTCGGTGATCGGCTATGTCGAAAGCGTGTCGGTGGCGCAGACCCTTGCCGCCAAGCGCCGCCAACGCATCGATCCCGACCAGGAACTGGTGGCGCTCGGCGCCTCGAACATCGCCGCGGGCCTGTCGGGCGGCTATCCGGTGACCGGCGGGTTCGCCCGGTCGGTGGTGAATTTCGACGCCGGTGCCCAGACGCCGGCGGCAGGGGCCCTTGCCGCCATCGGCCTGCTGATCGCGGCCCTGTTCCTGACGCCGCTCTTTCACTACCTGCCCAAGGCGACCCTTGCGGCGACCATCATCGTGGCCGTTCTCTCGCTGGTCGACCTGTCGATCCTGCCGCGCAGCTGGTCCTATGCGAAGGCGGATTTCGCCGCGGTGCTGACCACCGTCCTGCTGACCCTGCTCGCCGGTGTCGAGATCGGCGTCGCCAGCGGTGTCGCGGTGTCGCTGGCGCTCTTCGTCTGGAGGACCGCGCGACCGCATGTCGCCGAGGTCGGGCAGGTGCCCGGCAGCCAGCACTTCCGCAACATCCTGCGCCACCAGGTGATCATCGATCCGGCCATCGTGACCCTCAGGATCGACCAGAGCCTCTATTTCGCCAACGCGCGGCGGATGGAGGAAATGATCCTGGAGCGGGTCTTCGGCGCCAGCGAGCTGCGGCATGTCATCCTGATGTGCTCTGCCGTGAACGAGATCGACCTCAGCGCCATGGAGTCGCTCGAAGCCATCAACGAACGCCTGGGCGATCTGGGCCTGACCTTGCACCTGTCCGAGGTCAAGGGGCCGGTGATGGATCGCCTGAAGTCCAGCCGTTTCCTGGGGCAGCTGTCTGGCCAGGTCTTCCTGTCGCAGTACGATGCCTTCGCAACCTTGCGCCGTGAAGCATCTGGCCGGGGCGAAGGCAGCGCCGCTGCGGGCGCTTAGTCTTGCTTCGGAACTCGGATAGTCTTTGTCTGTTCGCGAGGTGCAGAAAATCCCGCGCGATGGGGACAATCGATTCTGGCTGGGAAATTAAGACCGGTAATCGGTATTATGTTTTTTTGTGCTGCCGGCAACTTGCCATAAAACAGATCGATCCCTGCGCAAATCTGTCATCGCGATCAACGCCATTGGCAGAGTAGCGCTTACGGTCTAACCTTGCGAAAACAAACCCTGCGTCACTTGCAAGGCGGTTCGCACCGAGATGAAAGAAAATACCTCAACCCTCGGATACGAATACTTTTTTAGTTTCGCGCATCTGCAATGACTTTGGATGAGGCCATCGCCGATCTTCTGGCGACGACACCGGCATTTGCGGTTGGCGACGCGGAGATACGAGGCGTTTCCTATCGCGTCTTCACCAACGCGCCACCCCATGCGCGGGCGCTTCTTCAGGCCAGTCGGCAGGCTCAGGGAGATGGCGCCGCGGACTACCTGGTCCACGAGGACGAGCGCTGGTCATACGACGCTTTCTGTCATCAAATCAATATTCTGTGCCATGTTCTTCAGAAGCGATTCGGGGTCGGCAAGGGTGATCCCGTGGCGATCGCCATGCGGAATGCGCCCGAATTCCTGATCCTGATGATGGCGAGCGCGTCGATCGGGGCGGTCGCGGTGTTGCTGAACGCCTGGTGGACCCGGGAGGAGCTTGACTATGCGCTCCGCGACAGCAAGGCGCGCCTCGTCTTCGCAGACGCGCCGCGCGCCGCCCGGATCGCGCCGCTCTCCGACGCGCTCGGCTTGACGCTGGTCGGCGTGCGCGATGGCGAAGCCGTCTGCGACCTGCGCTACAGTGCGTTGCGCGATGCGGTGTCCGGCGCCGTGGACTGGCCGGATGTCGCGATCGACACAGATGACGATTTCGCGGTCATCTATTCCTCGGGCACCACCGGTCATCCCAAGGGCGTTGTCCTGACCCATCGCGGCGCGATGAACGCGGTCCATACCTGGCTGCTTCAGGGTGCGGCGGCGCAAAGGATCAACCCGCCCGAACCTGGCACGCCCGCGTTGCGCCCCGCCGGTCTGGTGGTTACGCCGCTCTTCCACGTCACCGCGACGCATCCGCTGTTTCTGCTCAGCCTGCCCGCCGGGGCGAAACTGGTGTTGATGCCGCGCTGGGATCCCGAAGCCGCGGCCCGGATCATCGAGCGGGAGAAAATCACGCGATTCCTTGGGGTTCCGACGCAATCCGCAGATCTGATGGAGGCGGCCCATCGGCTGAACCTGTCCTTGGACAGTCTCGATTATCTGGGCGCCGGCGGGGCCAAGCGTCCGGCGGCGCAGGTCGCGGAGCTCGCCCGGAGCTTTCCGCGCGCGCAGATCGCCACCGGCTGGGGCATGACCGAGACCAATGCCAATGGCATCGGCATGGCCGGCGCCGACTACGTCGCCCGGCCCGGAGCAGTCGGCCGTCTCTATCCACCCGTCCAGGAGCTTCGGATTCTCGGCGATGACGGGCACGAGGTGCCTGTCGGGGAAACCGGAGAAATCACTGTAAAAAGCCCCTGCAACATGCGCTGTTACCTGAACAAACCCGAGGCGACCGACGAGGTTCTCAAGGACGGGTGGCTGCGCACCGGCGACATCGGCTGCATCGACGCCGACGGCTATGTCACCATCCTCGATCGCAAGAAGAACATCATCATCCGTGGCGGTGAGAATGTCGCCTGCCTCGACGTCGAGGGCGCGCTGCACCGCCATCCCGCGGTGGCCGAGGCCTGCGCCTTCTCTGTGCCGGACCGGCGGTTCGGCGAGGTGGTCGGGGCCGGCATTCAGCTCAGACCGGGCCACGCTGTGACCGCGCAGCAGCTGCGCGAGTTTCTCGCGCTCCATATCGCCCGCTTCAAGATACCCGACCATGTCTGGCTGCAGGCGGAGCCCCTGCCCCGCGGCGCGACCGACAAGATCGACCGGCGGGTGCTGCGCCGAAGCTGCCTTGCGACACTGGAGATCGGCGATGACACGGTCTGAGCCGGAACGGCGCAACGGCCCGACAGCCGAACCGGAGCGGACCCGGCGCCACACGAAAATCCGCATCATCCGGCTTTCGCGCCACCCCCGCCTTGAAGGAGACCTGCCCATGACCCTCTTTGATCTTTCCGGGCGCACCGCGCTACTGACCGGGGCCTCCAAGGGCATGGGGCTGGCCATGGCGCAGGCGCTGGCCGAGCATGGCGCGCGCGTTGTGATCTCGGCGCGCAAGCCGGACCGGCTGGAGGCGGCGGCGCAAGCGATCAATGACGCGGTCGGGGCGAAGCGCGCCGTCGCAGTGCCCTGCAATGCCGGCGACAAGGAGCAGCTGCAGGCGCTCGTGTCGCAGGCGCGCGACAAACTCGGTCCGATCGACATCCTGGTCGGCAATGCCGGGGCCAATCCCTATTACGGGCCCAGTTCCGAGATCCCGGACGATGCCTATGACAAGACGATGCGGGTCAATGTTCAGTCGAATCTCTGGCTGGCGCGGATGGTGGTGCCGGACATGATCGCCAAGGGGCGCGGTTCGATGATGTTCACCTCGTCCATCGGCGCGTTCAAGCCGTCGCTGATGCTGGGCACTTACGGCATGTCGAAACTGGCACTGATCGGGCTTGTGCGCAA